>JANOWX010000490.1:0-4140 GCA_031418175.1 Acidobacteriota bacterium
ACAGCAAGCTGTTCCCATATACCAGTGAAGCTAAGGCGAGCCATAACAGCAGCGGAACAGAGAGGCGGGAATTTCGCGTGTCCTACCTATGACAGACACACAGCCTCTCTCACTTAACCGCGCTGACTCGATTTAGCCATAAACATCCGACCGGCCCAATAACCTGCTTGGAGATTTCGCGTGGACCTGGCGGACGACTTCCAGCCCGGTCAGACCCGGCATCATTAAATCCAAGACCAGCACTTGAGGTTGCAACTTTGCGGTTGCGCGCACGGCTTCCAGGCCATCGCTGGCCTCGCCTATCACCTGAAAACCGGGTTCCGCCTCGAGGATGGTGCGCACGCCCTGGCGCACTACCGGGTGATCATCTGCAAGCAAGATTGTCAGCATGGCGTGCCTCTTTAGAAAACGAAAGACTAGCCAGCTTGCGCTAGCTCGTGCGGCGCCCGCTCATCAACCAGCTTCAAAGGCAGCGATAAGGGCAATTCAGCCAACACGCTGGTGCCAGCGCCCGGCGCCGAAATGATTTGCAATGAGCCGCCCAGCAAGGCTGCCCGTTCGCGCATGCCGCCCAAACCGTTGCTCGCATACGAAGCCGTTTGGTCGGACAGATCAAAGCCCCGGCCCTGATCTTCGATTTGCAAATTGAGCAGCGGGTCAGCCGCCCAGATGCGCACGCTGACTTCCTGGCATTGGGCGTGGCGCGCGACATTGGTCAGGGCTTCCTGCACGATGCGGTAAGCGGCGGTCTCCACTTGCGGGGCAAAGCGGCGGCCTTCGAGGCCCGCGCTGACAAAGCTGATTTGCAAACCGGTTTGCGCGATAAACTTTTTCATCTTGTACGTCAGTGCAGGCAACAAGCCTAGATCATCGAGCATGGCCGGGCGCAAACGCAGAGCCAATTCGCGCACCACATTCATCAATTCACCGACTTGGAACTGCAACTGTGCGAAATGCTCCTGCCGCCCGGCTGCCGGCAGCACCGCGCAAGCTTCCAGATGCAATTTCAGTCCGGTGAGCAGTTGGCCCACTTCGTCGTGCAATTCGCGCGCGACCTGGCGGCGTTCGGCCTCCTGCACTTCGACCAGGCGTTGCGAGACGCGCCGCAATTCCACCGTGCGCGCTTGCACCTTCAATTCCAATTCGTCGTGCTCCTGCTTTAAGGCGGCCTCGGACGAACGCCGCATTTGCTCAAGCGCGTACTGGTCGGTCAAGTCACGCAGATTGCAGCCATAAAACGTCCCAGTTTCAGTTTGAAATTCAAAGAAAGTGGCTTCAACCGGAAAGAGGCTGCCGTCTTTGCGCCGACCTGTCCGTTCGAGCGGCGTTCCGAACAAGACCGTCTGCACCTCGTCAGTGGCGTACAGCTTATGCCAGGACTGGCCGATCAATTCACTTTCTTGATAGCCGAAGAGCTTTTCAGCCTTTGCACGTAGTAACTCCGCTCTACCTAACCCTGGGTACGCACCGCGCACCGCTTCCAGCGTGCAGACTTGACCACTCCTATAGTCGAGCAACGGTGTCTGTCAATCAGTCCTGCACGCTGGAAGCGGTGCGTACCCAGGGTTATCAAGGTTCGGTATAAACCACCGGGCTGTCCTCTTCAACCGTGGCTTGATGATCTTCGTGCACCAGGTCGTGGGCGGTGCCGCCGGGGATCAACAGCGAAATCAGCGCGGCGACGACCACCATCGCCAGCCCTACGATAAACGCCAGGCGCAATGAATTGGCCAGCGCCTCTTGCAGGAATTGCGCCGCCTGTGGGGATAAGGCCGTGCGCGTCGTTTGGCGCACGAGCGCGGCAATGTCGCTGTGTTGCAAGGCCAGCGCCGTGAGTTCCCCGCCGCTCCCCTGCGCCAATTCGTGCCGCAAGCGCCAGGCCATCACCGCGCCGAGGATGCCGACGCCCAACGAAGCGCCGATGTTACGCGCGAATTGCACGGTCGAAGTCACGACGCCCAACAACGCGCGCGGCACCGAATGTTGCGCGCCGATCATCAAACTGGAAAGTGTCAGTCCGCCGCCCATCCCCATCAGGATAACAGCGCCCGCCAGCAAATTGAGCGTCGTGGCCGCCGAAACGAACGCCAGCATCAACGAACCCAGCATCATCAGCAACATCCCGGTCAGCACGACCGGGCGGTAGCCGATGCGCAAGATCATGCGCCCGCCGATGATCGAGCAAACGACCCACGAGAGAATATACGGCGTCAGAATCGCGCCCGCCGCAGTCGGCGACGCGCCCAGCACGCCTTGCGCAAAGAGCGGCAGATAAAGCATCGAACCGAACATCATCATCCCGGCAAACAAGCCGTGCAGCGTCGTCGCCAGCACCATGCGTTCACGAAAGAGTTTGAGCGGGATCAAGGGTTCAGGGCTGCGGCGTTCGATCCAAATGAAGGCCAAGCCAAGCGCCAAATAAAACAACGCGCCGCCCAACACCTGCGGCCGGCGCAACACGCTGCCGCGTTCGACCAGGATCAGCAACGCAATCAAACCCAGCGTCAGCGTCAGCGTGCCGGCGTAATCGAGTTTGATATTGGCGCGGCGCGCGTGGCGTTCGGTGTAATTGGCCCAAACCAGCCCCGCCGCCAACATGCCAAACGGCAGATTGATATAAAAGACCCAGCGCCACGACCAATGCTCCGTCAAAAAGCCGCCCACCAGTGGGCCGAACAAACTGGCCATGCCCCACATCCCGCTAAAGAGCGCGATGGTTTTGGTGCGCTTTTCCAGCGTCAATAAATCGGCCACGATTGTCATGCCGACCGGGAAGAGCGCGCCGGAACCCAGTCCCTGCAAGGCGCGAAAGGCGATCAGTTGCACCATCGAATGCGCCGCGCCCGACAACGCCGAACCCAGGATGAACAACGCCAGACCGCCGAACAGCGCCGGACGCCGCCCCAGCAAATCTGCCATCTTGCCCCAGATCGGGGTTGAGATCGTCGAAGCCAGCAGATAGGCCACGGCCACCCAACTGTAAATTTCGATCCCGCCCTGCGTGGCGATGACGGTCGGCATGGCGGTGCCGACGATGGTGTTTTCGAGCGCGCCCATGAAGATGCCGAGCGCGACGCCAATTAAGGTGAGTGTCGTTTGTGGGGTGAGTGCAGCGGTCTTTTCTGTCTGAGTCGTGGATTCGGTACTGCCCATTTAGGTTCTTTAAGTGCGCTTTGATGCGGGTTCCGTGAGCGGTAGCGAGCGCTGCCTGCGCTAGCTTTTGCTCAAAAATTTCTGCACGCCCTGCTGGCAATCAGGCGTCAGCCGCGCCATCGCATTCACATCCACGCCCGTGCGCAAGGCCTGTTCAAAGGTCATCCCGTCGGTTTGATACAGCAGATATTTGGTCAGCATCATTGCCGAGGCGCTGACTTTGGTGACTTCGCTGACAAAGGCCTCGACCTCTGTTTCAAACGCGGCCTCGTCACAGACGCGGTTGATGAAGCCATAAGACGCGGCCTCATCGGCGCTCAGCAGCTTGCCGGTGGTCAGGATTTCAAAGGCGCGTTTCTCGCTCAGGTTGCGGCGCGCAATCGCCATCACCATCGCGGGCACAAAACCGATTTTGACTTCGGTGTAACAGAACTGGGCCGAGCGCGCCGCAATCACCAGATCGCAGGCCGACGCGATGCCCGCGCCACCAGCGAGCGCGCGCCCGTGCACGGCGGCGATTACGGGTTTGTGCATGCGCCGCATTTGCAGCAGCAATTCGGCAAAGCCGAGCGCGTTCTCGACGTTTTCGAGGATGTTGGCCTGCGCGATTTTTTGTAACTGCGCCAGGTCGGCGCCCGCGCAGAAATCCTGGCCCGCGCCGCGAATGACGATGGCTTTGACCGCGTCGTCTTTGGCGGCGGCGCTCAACGCCTGTTTGAGTTCGCTGACAAGCGCCTCGTTCAGCGCGTTGCGTTTGTCGGGGCGATTGAGCGTGACGTGCGCAGCGGCAGCGCGCGTCTCGTAAGTGATGACGGTGTAATTCGACATAGCGGGTGATCCTGTTCAAGAGTTGGGCGACATTCTCTTCGCCGAGTAGCGGTAGCACAAGCGAGACAGTACCGGGGGGGGGGGGCAACGGGGAGTTAAGGGGTGAAACAAAAACAACCAGAAAAATAAAGCCCAGGAATCTACGCACAGGGGGGGAGC
>JANOWX010000491.1:0-11881 GCA_031418175.1 Acidobacteriota bacterium
GGGCGGTTCCCGCGGGGGTTCGCAGGGGGCGCCCGCGCGGTGCCGCCCCGGCGCCTTTGCGGCCCGCGCCGGTGGCCCCGCCCCCCGGTACCGTAGCGGCGCTACGCGTCCTCCCGTACACTCAACTGCAAACCGCTATAAATGGGGAAGCGAAGCTGGTTGCACGTCCCGCAATCAGGCCGGACGCGCGTGAGATTCGCCCCACAAGTTTCATCCCTAATGACCCCTGAACGCTGGCAACGCATAGAAGAGCTTTACCACGACGCGCTGGAATGCCCGGCAACTGAGCGCGACGCGTGGCTGGCCTCAGCCTGTGGTGACGATGACGAGTTGCGCCGCGAGATTGATTTGTTGCTCGCCGCCAATGACCAAGCCAGCGGTTTTTTGACTGCGCCCGCCTTGCAACTGGCCGCGCAAAGCCTGGCCGCCGACGAACATCCGACCCAACAGCTTGGCCCGGCCATCGGCTTACGGTTGAGCCATTACAAAATTCTTTCACGCATCGGCGGCATGGGCGAAGTCTATCTGGCCCGCGATACCAGCCTGGAACGCCGCGTCGCGCTCAAGCTGTTGCCGCAGAAATTCACGCAAGACCCTGAACGCTTGCAGCGCTTCAGCCGCGAGGCCAAAGCCGCCAGCGCGCTCAACCATCCGAACATCATCACGATTTATGAAATCGGCGTGGCCGATTCCGAACGCGGCCAGACGCATTTCATCGCCACCGAATATATCGAAGGCGTCACCTTGCGCGAATGGGAACCCGAGGAGGAAGACAAGCGCCTGAGCCGGATGCTGGACTTCGGCAGCCAGATTGCTTCGGCGCTGGACGCCGCGCATCACGCGGGCATCGTGCACCGCGACATCAAACCTGAAAACCTGATGGTGCGTCCCGATGGCTTGGTCAAGGTGCTCGATTTCGGCCTCGCCAAATTGACCGCAACGAATACTTCCGGCGACAACCAGATTGATACCGACGCGCAAACGACGCCCGTCGAGATGCAAACCATGCCGGGCATGATCCTGGGCACGCTGCGTTACATGTCGCCCGAACAGACGCGCGGGCGGGCGCTGGATACGCGCACGGATATTTTCAGCCTGGGCGTAGTGCTTTATGAACTGCTGACGCGCAAGCCGCTCTTTGCGGGCGAGACCAGCGCCGATGTGATCGCGGCGATCATTCACAAAGAGCCGCCGCCACTGAGCACGCACTTGCCCGACGCCCCCGCCGAACTGGAACGCATTCTGCGCAAGGCGCTCGCTAAAGATTGCCGCGACCGCTATCAGGACGCGCGCGATTTGCAGATTGATTTGCAGACGTTCAAGCAGGAAGCGGAGTTGAGTGCACGGCTGTTGCGTTCGGGTAAGTCAAATGCTTCCAGCGCTGCGGGCAGCGGAGCTTTGCCAGTTCAAACAGCATTCCGGCCCACCAAATGGCAACGGATCAGCTTGCCGGTGGTGGCCGGGGCTGCGGTGCTGTTTCTGGCCTTGGCCGTTTGGTTATATCTGCGGCCCGCCCCGCTCGCGCTGCGCCCCTTAAAGTTTGAAAACTTGCTGGCCCGGAGAGGACAAGAAGGGGATCGGCTGTTGCGCAGCCGCTTGTCGCCCGATGGCAAGTGGGTGGCCTTTGCCGCGCCCGCCGCCGAGAGCCGCATTACGCATCTTTGGGTGATGCAAATCACGGGGCGCAAGCCGCAGCAAATCACCTCAGGCACGGCGCAAGAAGACTCGCCCGTCTGGTCGCCGGATAGCGAACGGATCGCTTATGTTTCCAATCAGGGCGGCCAGCGCTCCCTCTGGGCCATTCCCGCGTATGGCGGTTCACCCGAACAACTCAAATCGCTTGAAGGAACCGAAGCTGCCACTTCAGGCGGCTCAGGGCGTGGGTGAAAGAGCCGGAGGCAATCTTTTATGAATGGAATGGCAATCTTTATCAGCTTGTGCTAGCGAACAAAGAAATCGCCAAGCTGACTAACCTGACTGTCCAGCAGCAAAACGCGCGGGATTTTGCGCTCACACCGGATGGGCGGGAAGCGGTTTACACAGCGACTGAGCGCGGGCAAGCCGATTTGTGGCGGATTGACTTGCGCGGGGGCGCCGCGCGACGCCTCACCAACGATAAGGAGACCGATGGCTTTCCGGTTTGGGCGGCGGATGGGGGGCGGGTGTTTTACAGTTCCGTTCGTGAGGGCAAGCAGCGGCTTTATCAAGTTGATGCTGCGGGCGGCGCCCCAGCGCCAGTCACGAGCAATGACCAACAATGCCGTGTGCTGGATTTGACGGCCACGAGCAGCCGGTTGTTGTGTTACGACCAACGCGAAGAGTCCGACATTTTTGCCGTGCAGGTGGCCACTGGCGGCGAACGGCAAATCACCGCCGACCTCGGCGCCGAATGCTGGCCGAGCGTCTCGCCGAATGGGCAGATACTCGCTTTTCATTCACTGCCGGGCGAACGCTTCGATTGGAATGTGAATAAGATGTTGCTACAGCTTCAGCCGCTCAATGGCAGCCAAACACCAATCCAACTGGCGGCAGACGCTTACAACGCGCAATGGTCGCCGGATGGCAAGCACCTCGCCTTTTTTCGTCAGGCTTATAGCTTTTGGGTGGCTCCAAGTTTCGGTGGTGAGGCAAAACAATTGGTGGCGGCGGGTGTGAGTTATGGCGGTCAAGCGAACAGCCCTCCTTACAATCGCCTACAGTCGAAGGACTTTAGTTGGTCACCCGATAGCAGCCAACTTGCCTATGGTACGCGCCAAAATGAATCGCTTAATATCTGGCGCGTGACTTTGGCGGGCGCGCCGCCAGAGCAACTCACCGGCAATACCGATCGGCAGGTCGTCGTTTCTGCGCCGCACTGGTCGTCCGACGGACAACGCGTGGTTTATTTGCAGGATACGGGAAAGCCTTCGACGCCCGCGCAACCACGTTGGAGCTTGCAAGTCGCAGGGCAAGCCGCGCCCCTCTTGCAATCCGCGACAACCCTGCGTTTGTTGGGCTGGGCGGATAACCAGCACGTCTTGTTGGCGGCACTGAACGCCGCCAGCACCACGCAGGCGGCGACCGCCGATTTGTTGCTCAGCGCGCTCTCCGGCGCCGCGCCGCACCCAGTCGGCACGCTCACCAACGTGATTTTCACGAGCCTGCAAGCCGATTCGACCGGGCAGCAGGTGGCCTGTGTCAGGAACGAAGACGGCAGGCATGATCTTTGGGTGCTGCCCCTCGCGGGCGCGCGGCCAGGCGCATTGCGCCAATTACGCAAGCTCACGAATAACACCGATCCGAATTTGTATTACGGCAGTCCCGCCTGGTCGCCCGATGGCAAAACCATTTATTACGACCGGCAAACGCGCTGGAATATGTTGACGATGGTGGACAAGCTGGATTGACCGGGCTGGCAAAAAAATATATGAAGCCTGTGCTTATTTAAACCCATTGAAATCTGCAGCTTCTTTGGAGTGCGGCGGCTCGACGCCGCTTTGGCTTTGGCGTGGTTCCAAATGGCGATGCGGTAGAGCCCAGCGGTCAGGTGCTGCGGAAGTTGCAGCCGCGAACGCCAAAGCGGCGTCGAGCCGCCGCACTCCAAAGGCTTTGCAAATCCGAATTACGCACAGGCTTCAAATATATCGCGCGACTGGCGGGTTTCATTGCTGAAGTGCGCATGGTTAGGTGAAACCTGAATCCAGCGCTGTCCGCCACCTAACTGGCAGGCAAATGCCCTGTCGCGCAGCGTCTTTCATCGCGCAAAAAATGGCCGTTCACTCCCGCTAAAGATACTGGCGGGTGCCGGCTTGGCTGATTAACGACCGAAATAGACAAGGAGCTTTATTCCCGTGCCCGAACTGAATGACTCTGATTTGAAAAGCAATGCGTTTATCCGCGCCGCCCTCGATCATTTCAAAGACACGATGTTGCAGTACCACGCGCTGGCCACGACAACCGAAGAACGCCCGAGCCGCGCGCTGGCAATTGCCAAGGCCATCGCCAGCATCCGATTCGAAGATGGCGCAAAAGTCTTTAGCCTGGCACCCAAAGTAACAAAAGTGATTAAGGATGGGTCGAGACCGCAGGCTATGAATGCACGGATCCGAACATGAAATGTTGCTGTGGCACGATCTGTATTCCCATCAGTCAGACTTGCCCCGATTGCCCGCCGCCGCCACCTTCGGCCTAAGTGCTGGGTGTTTCATGGGAAGGGTTCCCACTCCGGACACAGCAGCACACGGACAATAAGCGGCTGGCGTTCTGCGGTCACTCGCCCCACGCCAGCCGCAAGGCTTCATTCGCCCTTGCCCGCGCTGTCAGTCCGCAACTTCAGAGCAGCAACCTGCCGTGGATTGTCCCACCTGCGGATGACTCGCTGGCGCATCTCTCCATTGCCACCGGACGGTTTGAAGCCGTGGGTTCCGCAGGTTGGACAACCTACGAGTACAGCGCGCGCCGCGTTTTCAGCGTTTACTGATCACCGCCGCCGCCAGGATCAGGCGGCGGAATCACGGTCAGCTTTTCGATGCGCTGCGCCAGCAGGTTGAGCGATTCCGCAAACACGCTGGCGCTGGGGCCGCTCACGCTGCCGAAAACTTCCACCACGCCCCCTGCGCCCAGGCTGGCCGCGAGGCCGAGACGGACGTTGAAAAATTGTTGCAGCGGCACGCACGCGTTGTTGACAAAGGTGAACCGCGCCTTGTCTTGCGCCGCGCCCGCCGTCAGCCGGCAAATGACGAAGCCGAGCGCATCCGGCGGCGCGTCACTTGCGAGTTGACAACCGAAAACGGCGCGCGCTTCGATCAGGTAGTTGCCGGCGGGCAATTCGATCCGCGCCAGCGAAGTCTCAGGGACAGTGGCCGACAGACCGGCAAACACGATCTGGTGCGTGAAGTATTCGCCGCCCCGGCCGTGTTGGTGGCCGTGTTGGTGGCCGTGTTGGTGGCATAGTTGGTTTGTGTCATAACGTTTATCCTCCCGGCGCCGCGGCACGAACGCCGTCGTCCATGTCGTAGCGTGCAAAAAACCGTGGCGCCAAATCGTATTGGCGCTCGGCCCAAAAGCCGGCAAAGACCGCCGCGTCGGCCCGCACCTTGTTGGCGTAAGGCCGGAAGACGGCGGCGACATCCTCGAAATCAATCAACTCCGTGACGATGTAATGCTCGAGCTGATTGACGAAATAAAAGAACCAGTCGAAGCAATCGCAGATGAAGACATCGCGCCCGCTGTGGCAATCCGCCGGAGGCAATTGCAACGCCGCCTTCACTTCGTCATACGACCAAGTGTCGGTGCGTCCGGGTTCGTATTCATAGCTGTGCCGCCCCGCGCTCCAATCGAGCATGGATACTGCTTGCGCGGCCAGGCGATGCGCGTGCACCTCGTGCAAAATCTCGCGCGCCGCGTTGGCGCGCCGCCAGCGCAACTCAGCGAAACGCTGGCGGCGGCTTTCGCGCCATTCGGCCAAGGCCTTCAGGACGGCGACCAGACCACTCGGCACCGCAATCACGGCAATCAGTAAATCGGCCCAGACTTTCAGATTCTGCATGGTCATTCCTCCACTGCCATACCATAGCGTGTTAGCGCACTGCCACCCTGACGGTGTTGGCCGCCTTGCCGTCCACGGTCAAAACAAGTTCGACCTCGCCGCGCCCCGTGAGAGCGCGCGGCACGCGCACATTGATTTGATCCGTCCCGATCAAATCAATGTGCGCCCCGGCAAACGACACCGGCGCATCCACCCCGCCAATGCGCGCGCTCACCGCCGCCAGCCCGCTGCGCAAGCGCAGCCCCGTGCCGAACAGCAACAAGAAGACCTGTTCGCCCTCCGGCCCCAGTTCAATGGGGCGCGCGGCGAATTGGCCGGTGGCCGGATTGAGTTCGGCCACCAACTCGAACGACTGCGCGCCATCGGCCTTGACGCGCAAGGCGACTGCCGCCGCTACGCCCTGCCCATTGGCGTTGGCCGCGAAAAGGCCCGGCGCGACGTTGGCAATCGTCACGTTGCCGAACGAAGACTGCCCGTCGCCGCTGAACGCCATCACCGTAGCCGCGCCCAGCGCCGTGCCCGACGGCACTTGATAGTTGACCTGTCCCGGCGCGGCGAAAAAGAGCGGCGCATTGCGTTCGACGCCCGCGCTGTCGCGCACGACGAGGCGCGTGCCGCCGAGCGTCGTGGGCAAGGGCGTCGTGCTCGCCCCCAGCGTCGCCGTCGCCAAACCCGCGCCGAACGCGGCGGCGATGGCTTCGGGCGCGAGTTCGTTGTTGGCCGCGTAGCTCGCCGCCGAAACGCTGGCGAGCGTGGCGGGTTGCAGTTCGGGTTTGAGCGCCGCGTAAACGCCGAAGCCGTTGATGGCCGCGAACAGCGTCTCGCCTTTCGCCTCCAAGGCGGGGACGGCGCGCGACGGCAGGCCCGTGTTGACCGGCGTCCAATGCAGGCCGTTGTTCGTGGAGTAGTAAACGCCGTTCGCATCGGTGGCGGCGTAAAGCGTCGCGCCGTTGCTGATGAAGCGGTTCGCGCGCAGGCTGGATTGCGACATCGTGAACGTCTCGCCGTTGTTGGTTGAAGCGAAGACGCGCGGCAGCCCACCCGCCGTGGCGCTGAAATAAACGTTGCCGCCACGCGCGGCGACGGCCCAGGCCAGGCTGAGCGGCGCGCCGAAATTCAAGGGCGCAAACGTCACGCCGCCATCGCTTGAGCGCAACAGGCTGTTGCCCGCGAAGACGTAGGCGAAAAGGTTCGCCCCGCTCGCGGCAGGCGTATCGGCGCTGATGGCCGTCGTGTTCACCACCGTCCAGCCGTTGCCGTCGGTGTTCAGTTTGTGGACGAAGCCCGCCGTCAACGCATAAACATCGTCGCCGCTGACCGCCAGTTCCGGCCAATTGCTCAGGCTGCGCAAGCCGCTGTTGATGGCCGTCCACGTCGCGCCGTTGTCGTTCGAGCGGAAGATGCCGCCGAAATAAACCGAAGTGAAGACGCTCGCGCCGCGCACGGCGAACCGTTGCGTGGCGAAGGGGCGGCCCGCGCCGTTGTCCACGCCAACGAGGCGCGTCCACGTCTGCCCATCGTCGTTCGTGCGGAAGAAGCCGCTCGAACCCGAACAGGCGAAGATGCTGTTGCCGCTGACCGCGAGCGCGCAAAGGCTGACCGCCGTCAAGCCGCTGTTGCTCTGCGTCCAACTTTGGCCGTCGCTCGCCAGCGCGAAGACGCCGCCGCCCGTGCCCAGCAGCCTCGCGTCGCCGCTGCGCAAGAACGCCGAGACCGCGCCGCCAATGGGCAGGCCGCGCCCGCTGAGCGGCTCGCTCCAGGTTTGCCCGTCGTAAGCGGCCAGGCCGAAGGCATTCATCGCGTAAAGCTTCCCGCCATCAAACGCGAGCGCGGTGAAGCCTGCCGCAACCGTTGAGAGATTGACCCGCAAGAAAATCGCCGCGCCCAGCGCCGTCCAATTCTGCCCGCCGCTGGTGGAGACATAAACCTGCGGCGCCACCGCGTTGTTGACGAGGTAAAGGTTCGTCGCCAGATAAAACGTGTTGCCGCTGACGGCGAAGTCGCGCACGGCGGGCGCGCCGTTGTTGGGCAAGCCGTTCGTCACCGCCGTCCACGCCGCGCCGTTGTCCGCCGAACGAAACAGCCCCAGCGAGGTGCCCGCGAAAAGGTTCTCGCCCAGCGCGGTCAGCGCATACACGATGGGCGCGTTCGCCAACGCCGCGCTCCGCCCAGCTTGCGCCGTTGTCGGTGGAGCGGAAGACGCGGCCCGCGCTGCTGCCCGCGAAAAGGCCCGCCGTCGTGACTGCCAACGAACGCACGGCCAGCGGCACGGCCAGCGTCCAGCTTTGCCCGCCATCGCCCGTGCGATAAAGCCCGCCGTTGGTCGCGGCCAACACGTTTGCGCCCGCGCCAGTGAGCGCATTGACCGTGAGATTGCCCAGGCCGTTATTGGCCTCGCGCCACGTCCGCCCGTTGTCGGCGGAAACGAAGACGCCGCGATAGAGCGTGCCCGCGTAAACGCGCCCGTCCGCACTAGCGAGCGCCTGCACCGGCCCGCCTTCGAGCGGGGCGAGCGGCTGCCATTGATTGGCTTGTTGGGCGGGATTGTTGTTGGTGAGCCGCGCGGTTGTGATAGTTGCGGCAAAGTCGTTGGGTTCGCGCTCGACGACGACGGTTTCACCCGGGGCGAGCCTGAGTTCGCGCAAAGCCGGACGGCGTTGCGCGTGGGCCGTGGCGCACAAGCCGAGCAAGAGCGCGGCGAGCACGACGGTTCGGTTGAGTTTGATGATGGTAGACACACTTCGACTGAACATATCGATTCCTCCTCTATGTGAAAGTTGTTGATGGTTGTTTTGCGATGCCACGACCTTGCGTCGTGGATTATCACGCGCGCTGCTACAACGAGCGGCGCAGGCGGTTGCGATGCCACGACCTTGTGTCGTGGAGCTTCACGCTCGCTGCTACCGTAGCGTCAAACGTGACCCTCCACGAGACAAGCTCGTGGCATCCGCCGAAACGAAGCTCACTTCAGCGCCAGCGTCTTGCCCTCGGCGATGCTCAGTTCCGGGCGGTAGCGCAGCAGGCAGGCTTCATCCGCGACCACGACGCCCGGCGGCAGTTGGCTGTAAAGCTTTTGCGCCGCCTCCGCGCCGAGCAGTTCGCGCAAACCTTTCGCGTCATCCAGTTCAGCGAAATTCATCATGGGCCGAATCATCACGTAGCTATAACTGTCGCCGCCGAAACGCACGCGGTAACGCCACTGGCCGAGCATGGTGGTTTGCGCGAGCAGCTTCAGGCGCGCGGGGATTTCGACGTTGCGGTAATAGTTCTCGTACTCGCGCTCGCGGCCCGGCGCGACCTTGATGAAACGCAGCACCGCCGCGCGCTGCATGCCCGCTTTGTAATTCGGACTGGTCCAACTCAGTTCCGGCAAGTGCTCCAGCGTGTAGGACTCTTCCCCAGCCACTATCCGCGAATGCTTTTGCCAGAAGGCCGCGGCTGCTTTTGCATCGAGCGCGCGGTTGATGCCAATCGGGTTGTCCAAATTGGCAAAGTTTGCGATGGGGCTAATAAAGACCCGCCCGCCCCTGTTGCCACGCGCCAGTGTCCAGACATCCATTTGCTGAATGCCGCCCTTGATGCGCAACGGGTTCATCTCGGTGCGGATGAAGTTGTCGTAGTCCCCACCCATACCCGGTTGCGGGCGGCGGATGATGAGGTCGTACAACTGATGCTTCTCGGCGCTGGGCGTGGCGTTTTGCTGCGCCGCCACTGGTGCGGTCAGTGGCGCGGGCGTTTGTTGACAAGCCGTCGTCAACGCACTGAGGGCAAAGGCGGCGCAGATGATTGGGAATGCTCGTTTCATGATTTTTTCTCCTAGCGGTTGATTGAGTTAGAATCCGCCCGCTGACCAAACAAGCTCAGCAAACGGAGGTTGTGAAATGGAAATGACGACGTTGGAACAAACGATTGAAACCATCAGTGCTTTGCCGCCCGCCGCCCGCCAACGTTTGCAGCGTGTGCTGCAGGAACAGGCCGCGCACGACGTCGCGCCGGAACAGGCCGACAGCGCCGCGCAAGCGAAAGCCGAACGGCTGCGGCAGGAACTGGACGAGTACCGGCGCGCCAAAGCGTGGATCGCCGCGCATCGCGCCGAATATCTGGGCCAATGGGTCGTGCTCGCGGGCGACCAACTCATCAGCCACGGCTTCGACGGCCATCGGGTAGCTGCCGAGGCGCGGGCCGCCGGCATTGCCGTGCCTTTCTTGGTGCAAATTCTTGAGGAGCCGGCAGCCTATTGCGGCGCGTGGTTGTGATGACCTACCAACTCCCCTTCACCATTCTCATCGAATCTGGCACGAATACGACGCGTTGGCGCCCGGCATCAGCGTGCCCGCCGTTTTGCGCTCCGGCGCCATCGAATGCCGGGTGGATGCCAAGCTCGACCCCGGCTCGACCTTCTGTGTCTTCCAACGGTTGATCGGCGAAGACCTCGGCTTCGACATCGAACGCGGCACGCCGCAATGGATCGGCACGGCGATGGGCAGCTTTCTCACCTACGGGCACGAAGTCACGCTGATCACACTCGGCATCGAGATTGTGGCGACCGTCTATTTCGCCGCGCACGAAGACTTCCCGGTCAACGTGCTGGGCCGTATCGGCTGGCTCAATCGCGTGCGCCTGGGTTTGGTGGATTACGAGAGCCTCCTTTACCTGAGCGATTACAACGATCCCGCGTAACCGCGCCTGCCTCCCGCCAACGCCATCAATTCGCCGCAATAACCACGGGCTTCCCGTCAAAGATGCTGAGGTCCGGGCGATAGCGCACCAGCCGCCGCTCTTGCCGCGCGACGCTGCCCGCTGGCAGTTTGTCTATCGCGGCTTGCATCCGCGCATCCTGTGATAACGGTACATCCAACTCCGCTGGCGAAGTGAGCGGGCGGAATTCAATGTAAGTGCGCACGATGTCATTGCCCAGCCGCAGCTTGGCGAACCAGCGCGCCAGATCAATGCTTTGCCGGGCCGCCGGGATAAACTCGCTCCTGCGCCAGTCTTCATAGGCTTTTTCACGGCCTGGCACGACTTCGAGCACATTGAAAATCGCCCAGTCCGGCTTGCCCTGAAACTTCGCGCCGGTGAAGCTGAGCGCCGGGTCGTAGCGCACGATGTAAGCCAGCCGCTCTTCGTAAAGGCGCGCGTGCCGTGTCTGCAGATTGGCTGCGCCATCGCCCAACGCTTTGTTGAGTGCGGTAGGTTTTCCGATCCCGGCGTAGCCCTCCGGCAGCGGCTGGATGCCGATCAGTTCGGTCGTATTGCCGTAGACCGTCTCCCAATAGTCGAAGCGTTTCGTGCCGCCCTTGACGCGCGCGGGGTTCAACTCGTGTTTGATTAAGCTGACGAGTTCGGCCCGGTTCCCCGGCTTCACACGATAAATCTGAATTTGCCACAGCTCCGTTTTGTCAGCGGGCGGCGCGAAGCTGTTAACGGTTTGCGCGGCGGCTGGCGGGTACGCTTGGCGCATAAGCGCGGGCGTGGCGAGCGCGAGCAGCAGCGCGAGAATGATGAAGATAGTTCTGGTCAGGTGCAGGGATTTCATAATGCGAGTCTCCTTGGTGATGGTTGTTGGTGGTTGAAATTAAGTTGGGTTCGGCGCGTTGCAGCAGCCCGCCCAGCGCCAGGTTCAGAATCTCTTCGGCAATCTGCGCGGCATTCAAACGGCCTTGCGGCTCGTACCAGCGCGCCACCCAGAGCATCGTGCCCAGCAGACTGAAGGCGGCGACGGTGGCGTCCAGCGCGCGCAATTTTTCTTCCTGCTGCAATTGCCGCAGCGTGTCGCGGATCAACTCGACATACGCGCGTTTGCGCTGGTCAAGCTTGCGGCGCTGGGTTTTGCTGAGGCCGCCGGTTTCATCCACGGCGATGGTGACGGGGTTGCCGCGGCCAGCGCTTTTTCCAGCGCCTTTTGTGGATGCGCCGTTCGTGATGATGCCGACGTGATTGCGGATGATGGCACGCAAGCGTGTCTCGGCATCCGGGATGGCGCGCGCGGGCGTGACGACGTGGCGTTCCAGTTGATCCATCCCGAAACTCATGATGGCGTAAAGCAAATCCTGCTTGCCGCCGGGGATGAAATGATAGAGCGCGGCTTTGGTCACGCCGACGGCCTCGGCGATTTCGCTCATGGACGTGGCGTCAAAACCGCGTTCGCAAAAGAGCGCCGCCGCCGCGCGGTAAATTTGCGCGTGGCGCTTGCTCGCGGCTTCAGCAAAAATCAGGTTCGTAGTTTCCATATAGTTCGACATAGATAGCTTTCAAGAAATTAACGACCCGGCCCTGGGAGCGCAGTCCTTCCAGGCTGCGGGCCTTGATGAGAGACCTTTTCGTGTTCCAAGTTAGCTTCCCGCCAAGCCCCGC
>JANOWX010000492.1:0-4118 GCA_031418175.1 Acidobacteriota bacterium
CAGCTTGCTTCCGCGCCGTCTGGCGCGCCTCGCGGCGCGGAAGCAAGCTGAAGCTTGTACTCTGAACACCTGCTGCCGCAGCTCACAGTCTCTGCCAAACGTGCGAACATCCGGTGTTTTGCGCTAGACTCAGTTGGGCGCGCTGAGCATCTGGTATAGCACACGCAAATTGTCGTAACGCCCCCTGGCTGGCCTTCGTCTTACCGCTCAGCACAACCAATCCGCATCAACCGTCAAATCAGGAGGAATCTACTCATGCAGCTTCGATACGCATTCACCCGGCGTCTGCAACGCGCGCTGGTGCTCGTTTTCTGTTTCAGTCTGATCGTCACGCCCGCCGCGTCTTTCGCACAAGACACAGCAAAACCCGCCGCCGACACGCGCGTGCGCAAGGCCAACTACGAGCTGGCCTCACGCTGGACGGCGGCCAAGGTCGGCAAGATGGTCTTCGACACCGCCGTCACGCCGCGCTGGCTGGAGACCGGCGACCGCTTCTGGTACAGCTACGAAACCAATCAGGGCAAGAAATGGTGGCTGGTTGATCCGCTCAAAAAAACCAAGACGCCGCTCTTTGACAACGCCAAGCTGGCGGCGCTGCTGACCAATCTGACGCGCATTCCTTACGACGCGCAGCACCTGCCGATTCAAACCATCAAGTTCATCAAGGGCGACACGGCCTTCCAATTCGACGCCACCGTGCCGCGCGATGCCGAGATTCCCGGCTTGAAAAAAGAAGAAGCCGCTGTGGCCGGACGCGGCGGCGAACCCGGCGCGCCACCGCAACAGCGACAACAAGGCGGCCCACAGCCCACACCCTCGCCCACGCCGCGCACGCGCCCGATTTATTTTGAATACGAATTGGCGAGCGCCAAGCTGGCGCTGTTGCCCGATTTCAAACCACCGCAAAAACCGCGCTGGGCTTCGGTCGCGCCCGACGAGAAGACGGTCATCTTTGCGCGCGGCAACAACCTGTTCATGCTGGACGCCGACAATTACGCCAAGGCCAAAGTCAAAGAAGACGACACCACCATCGTCGAGACGCAACTCACCACCGACGGCGAAGAGAATTACGGCTTCGAGCGCCGCCTGCTCGATGAGGAAAAACGCAACTACAAATTCAGCGACAAAAATAAAACGCCGCGCGTGCCCGCCATCACGGTGTATTGGTCGAAGGACTCCAAAAAGTTCGCCGTCCAGCGCAACGATCAGCGCAAGGTCGCCGACCTCTGGGTCATCAATTCGCTCGCCAGCCCGCGCCCCACGCTGGAAAGCTATCGCTATGGCATGCCGGGCGAAGAGAACCAGCCACAGGCCGAGGTCGAAGTCTTTGAACCGGCATCAAAAGGGCGCGTCAAGCTGAAGACCGACCGTTTCAAAGATCAGCAAATCGGCATAGCCACCGCGCCCGTCAGCAATCTGGAACGCGAACGCGCGCGCACCTTCCAAGTGGATCGCGGCGAACAGGATCAGCAGCAACAGCAAGGCCCGCCGGGCGGCGGCGGCGGGATCGAACCGCGCTGGCTGAGCGATACCTCGGACAAACTCTATTTCAACCGCACCAGCCGCGACCTGAAAAAGATTGACGTGTGCGTGGCCGACACCGCGACGGGCGAGGTCAAAACGCTGATCGAAGAGCGCCTCAACACTTACGTCGAGATCAAACCGCTGCGCTTGCTCAGCACGGGCGAGTTGATTCATTGGTCTGAGCGCGACGGCTGGGGACATTTCTATTTATTCGACGCCAACGGCACGCTGAAAAATCAGATCACGGCAGGCGAGTTCGTCTGCAACGGCATCGAGGGTGTGGACGAAAAGACGCGCACGCTGTTTGTCAGCGCCAATGGCCGCGAAGCCGGCGAAGACCCCTATTACGAGCACGTTTACAGCGTGAACCTGAACGGCAGCGGCCTCAAACTGCTCGCTCCGGGCGACGCCTCGCACAACGCCGCGACCGCCGATTCCAACAAGTATTTCATTGATACTTGCTCGCGCGTGAACACCGCGCCCGAATCGGTGCTTTACGATCAACTCGGCAACGTCGTGATGAAGCTGGAAACGACCGACATGACCGCGATGGCCGAGGCCGGTTTCAAATACCCCGAACCCTTCAAGGTCAAGGCCGATGACGGCATCACCGATCTGTTCGGCGTGATGTACAAGCCTTTTGATTTCGACGCGAACAAACGCTACCCGATCATCGCCTTCGTTTATCCGGGACCGCAGACCGAGAGCGTGACGAAGACCTTTACGCCGCGCAACGACCGCATTGCGCTCGCGCAATTCGGTTTCATCGTCATCGAAGTCGGCAATCGAGGCGGCAATCCGCAACGCTCGAAGTGGTACCACACTTTCGGCTACGGCAACCTGCGCGATTACGGGCTGGCCGATAAGAAAGCCGCCATCGAACAACTCTCGCGGCGGCACGCCTTCATTGACATTGAGCGCGTCGGCATCTTCGGGCATTCGGGCGGCGGCTTTATGTCCACGGCGGCGCTGCTGGTCTATCCCGACTTTTTCAAAGTGGCCGTGTCCTCGTCGGGCAATCACGAGAACAACATCTATAACCGCTGGTGGAGCGAGAAACACCACGGTGTCAAAGAGGTCACCGACAAAGACGGCAACATCAAATTTGAATACAACATCGAGAAGAACTCCGAGTTGGCAAAAAATTTGAAAGGCCACTTGATGCTGGCGACCGGCGACATTGACAACAACGTGCACCCGGCGAATACGCTGCGCATGGCCGACGCGTTGATCAAGGCGAACAAGCGGTTTGACTTCGTCATCCTGCCCGGCAAGCGGCACGGCTTTGCCGACGCGGCGAATTACTTCTTCTGGGTGCGCGCCGACTATTTCTGCAAACACCTGCTCGGCGACATGTCCGACAGTGTGGACATGGTCGAACTCAACCGCGAACGCGAACAGACGGGCGATAGAAATCAACAGCGTGGGCGCGGGCCGGATGAGCCGGAGCAGCAATAACTCTGGGTACGCAGCGCTTCCAGCGTGCGGACTTGGCGAGTGACACATCCCTTCCGGTAGGTATGCGTCTGCTGCCATGCCCGCACGCTGGAAGCGCTGCGTACCCAGGTTGAGACCAACGCATGATCCAACCTGAACAGCCTGCACATGCATTTTCATTGCCGGCATTGACGGGCGCTGCCGTTGCATACCCAAACGGCGCGCTGCCCACCTTGTTGGTCTTTTTCGAGACGGACTGCCCAACGTGCCGGTTGACCTTTCCTTACCTCAACCGCTTGGCGCAACGGCTGGGCGCGGCGGCGCGCCTCATCGGCCTTTCGCAGGATGACGCCCAGGCAACGCGCGCCTTTTGCGAACAGCTTGCCGTGAGTTTTCCCGTAGTGCTCGACCAGGGCTGGCAGGTCTCGCGGCAATACGATCCGCTGGCTGTGCCGACGCTGTTTTTGGCGGATGCGGCGGGCCAGGTGGCGCGCACGCTGACGGCCTTTGATAAAGCCGAGTTAAATGAACTCGCGGCGTTGATGTGCGAAATGGCAGGCGTCGCGCCGTTTGTGTTGGCTGAACAATTCGACGGCAATCCGGCGGCGAAGCCGGGTTGCACCTCGCGCCATCTGGAACCGGAGACGGAAGGCACGACGGCAGAGGCCGTGAATTTGTATGCGCAACGCGGCGCGCGCGCTTCGCACCTCGAACTCAGTGATGATGAAGACGCGGCGGAGTATTGTTTACAAGCAGGCTTCGATCCCTTGCCGGTGATTCCGCCGACGCTGGCGCGGGTTGAACGAATGCTGGCCGCGACACCGCTTGCCCCCGATGAAATCATCGCGCTCATCCCGCCGAATTACGGCCAGGCCACGGTCGAGAAAATCGCGGCCAATGCGGTGATGGCGGGTTGCAAACCTGAACTGCTGCGCGTGCTGCTGCCGCTGGTGCGCGCGGTCTGTGACGAACGCTTCAACATTCACGGCGTGCAGGCCACGACGCATTTCGCCGCGCCGCTGGTGATCGTCAATGGGCCGGTGCGGCGCGAATTGGGCTTTGCCTGCGGCAGCAATGTGTTCAGCAATGTGGCGCGCGCCAACAGTACGTTGGGACGCGCCTTGCAATTGTTGCTGACCAACATCGGCGGCGCGCGG
>JANOWX010000493.1:0-5386 GCA_031418175.1 Acidobacteriota bacterium
GTCTACTCGCCGCGTTTCGAGGGCGTGCATTTGCGCGGCGGCAAGGTGGCGCGCGGCGGCTTGCGCTGGTCTGATCGGCCCGAAGATTTCCGCACCGAAATTCTGGGCTTGGTCAAAGCGCAGATGGTCAAGAACACCGTCATCGTGCCGGTCGGCTCAAAAGGCGGCTTCGTGCTCAAACGTCCCGTCTCGCCCGCCGACCGCGAAGCATGGATGAAAGAGGGCATAGAGTGTTACCAGGATTATCTGCGCGCCTTGCTAGACCTGAGCGACAATCGCGTGCAAACCCAGATCGTGCCGCCGCCGCAAGTGCGCCGCCACGATCCTGATGATCCTTACCTGGTCGTCGCGGCTGACAAGGGCACGGCGACGTTTTCCGATTACGCCAACGCGACGAGCCGCGAATACGGCTTCTGGCTGGACGATGCGTTTGCGTCGGGCGGCTCGGCCGGTTACGACCACAAAGGCATGGGCATCACCGCGCGCGGCGCCTGGGAATCGGTCAAACGCCACTTCCGCGAATTGGGCCTCGACACGCAAACGACCGATTTCACCGTCACCGGCATCGGCGATATGTCGGGCGATGTGTTTGGCAACGGCATGCTGCTGTCGCAACACATTCGCCTGCTGGCGGCCTTCGATCATCGTCACATCTTTCTAGACCCGAACCCTGATGCGGCGGTGAGTTACGCCGAACGCGAACGCCTGTTCAACCTGCCGCGTTCGTCGTGGAGCGATTACAACGCGGCGCTGATTTCAACGGGCGGCGGCATCTATCCGCGCACGGCCAAATGCATCCCCATCTCCGCTGAAGTCAAACAGGCGCTGGCTATTGAGGCCGATGAGTTGACGCCGACCGAATTGGTCAACGCGATTCTCAAAGCGCCGGTGGATTTGCTCTACAACGGCGGCATCGGCACTTACGTCAAGGCCACGCGCGAGACGCACGCGCAGGCGGGCGACCGCGCCAATGATGCCGTGCGCGTCAACGGTAACGAACTGCGCTGCAAAGTCGTAGCCGAAGGCGGCAACCTCGGTTTCACGCAACTGGGCCGCGTCGAATACGCCTTGAATGGCGGACGCCTCAACACCGATGCGATTGATAACTCGGCGGGCGTCAGCACCTCTGACCACGAGGTCAATATCAAAATCCTGCTGGCGCTAGTGATGGCCGCAGGCGAGTTGACCGAAAAGCAACGCAACGCGCTGCTGGCCGAGATGACCGATGAAGTCGCCGTGCACGTGTTGCGCGACAACTATTCGCAAACGCAATGGCTCTCGATTTCGGGCCGTCAGGCGTTTGCGCAACTCGACGCGCAACAGCGCTTCATCAGCTTCCTGGGCAAGCAGGGCCGCCTCAATCGCAAGCTGGAATTTTTGCCCAGCGACGAAGAGCTGGCCGAACGCCGTGCCAAACAAACGGGCCTCACCAGCCCCGAACGCGCGGTGCTGCTGGCTTACAGCAAGATTTGGCTCTTTGACGAACTGCTGGCTTCGCCCTTGCCCGATGATCCCTGGGTGGCGACCGCGCTCACGCGTTACTTCCCCAAAGCCTTGCGCGAACGCTACGCCGACTACATGCCCAAACATCCGCTGCGGCGCGAGATCATCGCCACGCATGTCACCAACAGCATGCTCAACCGCGTCGGCGGCACCTTTGTGCATCAGTTGATGGAAACGACCGGCTTCAGTCCGGCGGAAATCGTGCGGGCTTATCTGCTGGCGCGCGAAGTCTTCCGCGTGGTGCCGCTCTGGCTGGAAATTCAAGCGCTGGACAATCAGGTCGCCGATGAAGTGCAGGCCGAACTCGTCACCGAAGTCGGCCGCGTGTTGATGCGCGCGACCGCCTGGTTCCTGCGTTCGCGCCGTTTGGGCGAAGACCTGGCCGCCAACATCGCCCACTTCGGCCAGGGCATCGAAGCCCTCGCCGAGGTGTTGCTGAACGTCATTGATCCGGCGGAACGGGCGCAGATTGATGCGTTGGCGGCACGCTACCAAGAGCGCGGCGTGCCCGAAGCGCTGGCCTTGCGCGTCGCCTGCCGCGCGCCGCTGTTCGCCACGCTCGACATCGTCGAAGTGGTGGGCAGCAGCCAGCAACCGGTCGAACACGTCGCGCGCGTCTATTTCGATTTGGCCACCAAACTCGAACTGCCCGCGCTGCGCGAACAAATCGCGGCCCTGCCCGGCGACCAACATTGGCAGGCGCTGGCGCGCAGCGCCATGCTGGAAGACCTGACCAGCTTGCAACGCACCATCACCGGCGAAGTGCTCAACGGTTTCGGCAGTGCCGCCGATCCCGTCGCGCTGGTCAACGCCTGGCAAACCAGCAATCAACGCGCGCTTGACCGCACGCAGCAGTTGCTGGCGGAACTCAAGAACGCTTCGGCGATGGATGTTTCCATGCTGTCGGTGGCGTTGCGCGAGTTGCGCCATCTGGCCTGAGCAAATTGGTAGGACGGACTTTAGTCTGTCCTACGCAACTGGCGCGCGGGAAGAAACGGATAGACTAAAGTCTGTCCTACGCAACTGGCGCGCGGGAAGAAACGGATAGACTAAAGTCCGTCCTACGCAACTGGCGCGCGGGAAGAAACGGATAGACTAAAGTCCGTCCTACGGATGGATGCAATGGCCCAACCACGCGAATACGACAACCTGCTCAAGTATCTGGCGGAACAGTATCCCGCGCCGCTCGCCTCGTGGTTGCTGGGGCGGCCCATCACGCAGGTGCGCTTGCTCAAAAGCGAATTGTCGCTGCAACCGATTCGCGCCGACGCGGTGCACTTGCTCGAAATTGATGACGAGATTTTGCATCTTGAATTCGAGACTGATCCGAGCGACAGCGAACCGCCGTTGCCCTTGCGCCAGCTCGATTATTTCGTGCGCATTTATCGCCGCGAACGCAAGCCAGTGCGGCAAGTGGTGATCGTGCTGGCTGAAACCAACGCGGCCATCCCGGATGAATTTCGCGTCGGCGATACCTGGCATCGTTACCGCGTGGTTCGTATGTGGGAACAAGACGTCGCGCCGTTGCTGGCGCATCCGGGCTTGTGGCCGTTGGCGGTGCTGGCGCGCGCCGCCGAGCCCGAGCAGTTGCTGGTCGAGATCGCTGACAAAGTGAGTACAATAGCGGACGAAAGCCAGCGCCATGAATTAACCGCGGCGGCTGGCATTCTGGCGGGTTTGCGGTTTGACCGCGAGTTGGTCAGCCGTATTTTTCGGAGGGAAATTATGATGCAATCCGTGATCTATCGTGAAATTTTGGAAGAAGGCCAGCAGATTGGCGAGCAGCGCGGCATCCAGATTGGCGAGCAGCGCGGTGAACAGCACGGCCGTGTGGCCGTCATTCAACGGCAGTTGACGCACAAATGCGGCCCAATGCCCGCGGAAGTCGCGGCGCAATTGCCGGCGCTCTCGCTGGCGGAACTCGAGCAGCTTGGCGACGCCTTGCTTGGCTTCAAGACGGCGGACGATCTCACGCGCTGGCTGGCGCAACACTAATCACCAACCAACGGCCACCAAGGCCAACCGCAATCCAAAGGACAAGCACTCAATGGCAAACTACATTCTCGCCCTCGATCAGGGCACCACTTCGTCGCGCGCTATTTTGTTCGATCACGCGGGCAGCATCGTCAGCGTCGCGCAACAAGAATTCCCGCAAATCTTCCCCCACGCCGGCTGGGTCGAACACAACCCCGAAGACATCTGGAACTCTCAACTCAATTGCGCGCGCCAGGTGTTGAAACAAGCCAAGGCCAAAGCCGCCGACATCGCCGCCATCGGCATCACCAACCAGCGCGAAACGACCGTCGTCTGGAACCGCCAGACCGATCAGGCGATTCACAACGCCATCGTCTGGCAATGCCGTCGCACCGCGCCCATGTGCGACAAACTTAAACAAGAAAAGTTTGATCGCGTCATTCGCCGCAAGACAGGGCTGGTCACGGATGCATACTTTTCCGGCACCAAGGTCGCGTGGCTGCTCGACAACGTCAAAGGCGCGCGGCAACAGGCCAACAAAGGCAACCTCGCTTTCGGCACGATTGACACCTGGCTGATCAACCGCTTGAGCAAAGGCCAGGCGCACGTCACCGATGTTTCCAACGCCTCGCGCACGCTGCTTTACGACATTCGCAAACAAGCCTGGGACAAAGAGATTCTCGCCAAACTCAACATCCCCGCCTCGCTGCTGCCCACGGTGAAATCGTCTTCGGAAGTCTATGCCACGACTGATCCTGAATTGCTCGGCGCGCCCATCCCGATTGCCGGCATCGCGGGCGACCAGCAAGCCGCCCTCTTCGGCCAAGCCTGTTTCAAACCGGGGATGATGAAAAACACCTACGGCACCGGCTGTTTTCTGCTGATGAACACGGGCGGTACAGCGAATGCTTCAAAGAATGGCCTGCTCACCACTATCGCCTGGCGCACCGGCAATGCGACGCAATACGCGCTGGAAGGTTCGGTGTTTGTCGCCGGAGCCGCCGTGCAATGGCTGCGCGACGGCCTCGGCATCATCGCCAACGCCGCCGACTCCGAAGCGCTGGCGACTTCGGTCGCTGACAACCACGGCGTCTATTTCGTGCCCGCCTTTGTCGGCCTGGGCGCGCCGTATTGGGATCAAGACGCGCGCGGCGCGCTTGTCGGCCTCACGCGCGGAGCTACGCGCGCGCACATCGCCCGCGCGGCGCTCGAAGCGATGGCCTACCAAACCCGCGACGTCGTCGAATGCATGCAAAAAGATTCCGCCATCAAGGCCAAAGAACTCCGCGTGGACGGCGGCGCGACGCGCAACGACTTTCTCTGTCAATTCCAAGCCGACATCCTCGGCATCCCCGTAGTGCGCCCCTTCGTGACCGAAACGACGGCGCTGGGCGCGGCCTATCTGGCAGGCCTGGCAGTCGGGTTCTGGAAGAACGAAAAAGAAATCGCCCAGCAATGGCAGGTCGAAAAACGCTTCGAGCCAAAGATGAAGCAAGGCGAGCGCGAGCGGCTGTATGCAGGGTGGCTGGCGGCGGTGACGCGGGTGCGCAGTTGACGGTACAAAAGACACGCTAGACACGCTGAACATGTTGCCCCAAATTCCTCTGAGCTTTGGGACGGCTGAGGCAAAAAGAAACCCGCCGCTGGCATAGTGCCAGCGGCGGGTTTTTATCATAAAGCTGGCAAGTGGTTTAAGGTGCGAAATACCCTGACGCATCCAAAATCAAATCCGTCGTGAATTGCGTCAGCACTTTGAATTTTCCATCCGCCGGACTCAGCCCCACGAAGTAATGCCGGTTGTAACCGAACGTCGCGGGTGCCGGGTAATTCGACGTCGCCACCAGCGGGGCCGTTGTCAAATTCGCCGGAAACAGCGTCAGGAAACCTGCGCCCGTTGAATTGACTACCG
>JANOWX010000494.1:0-5346 GCA_031418175.1 Acidobacteriota bacterium
CTGGTATTTATGAGTATGCCAGGGCCCGTAGAACTTTGAATGCTGCCGCCCGTGCAGGTCGGAGTCGCCACTGTGCAGGTGCCGCCCGTGCCCGTGACCGTAAAGCTGCCAGTCGTGCTGGTGAGATTGATTCCGTTGGTAGCGCCGTTGGATGAAATGCTGATGAACGAGAGCGTGCCGCCGGTACTTGAAAGCAGAACTGCTGTCCCAGTGGTCGTGGCGACATTCACTTCGCTCACGCTGACGCCAGTGACTGCACCCGCCGGATCATTCATTCCGGTTTGGCCGCCGGAGTTAATCGAAAGCCCTCTGACCGTCGCATTGGTGTTGAGCGTAACCGTGCTGCCTATGTTCGTGATTGTGGCATTGCCGCTGTTCATCGCGGGCAAGGCATTGCTGAAAGTCGGCACAGTAATCCCCGTGATGGTCGCAAGCGTCGCTGTCGCATCCTGCCCGATCAATTTTTGCCCTGTGCGTAGCGTGACCGCGCCCGTGTATTGCGTGGTGCTTTCATAAACGAAGATGTTGTCGTTGTTGTCGGGATTGAGGCCACCCGCCAGAGCATTCGCCGTGTTGAAGGCGGCCAGTGTGGTGAAGGGATTCGACAGCCGCCCGTTGCAATTCGATGAACAAGCCCCCGCATTGTTGTTGTTGAACCAGATCATTCCGCTGACGGTCAGACTGACCGTGCCGGTGTCCATCTTGCCGTTGCTGTGCGTCAGCGTGTAGGTGAAGCTGTCCGCGCCTTCAAAGCCGACCGGCGGGTTGTAGCTGAAGCTGCCATCCGCTGCGAGCGCAAACGAACCGCCTTGCGTCGTTGTGCCTGATGGCACTGCCGTGACGGCGATTGAGCCGGAGCCTTGCGGGTTGACGTCATTGAGCATGACCCCGTTCGCGGCATTGACGGTAATGCCGACGTTGCCGATGCTGGTGTAACTGTCATTGGTCGCAATCGGTGAGGCCGTCGCCGCCCCCACCTGCATCAGATTGGCACTGAGTTGATCGGTGAAGACAACGTTCATCGCATCGTTGCCCGCGCCCGGCGCAGCGATGTTGCTGACCACGACCGAATACATCAGCGTGTCGCCCGGATTGACGAAGGTGTTGCCGTTGACGTCGGTTGCCAGCGTGGCCGATTTGACCGCCGTGATCATCGGCACGAACAGCGCGCTTGGGCTGGCGTTGGTGGTGGCGCGCCAATCGAATACATTGCGGCGCGGGCCGTCTGGGGCGCGCAACACGGGGCCGCGTGCTTTGACCGGCGCGGCGGCCGGCGTGGTCGCCGCCAACGGTTGCGCCACGGGACGCGGCTGGTCTGTCAGGACGCCGCGCGTCGCCGTGACCGAAGCGGCAAAGGCGAAGACGAGCGTGGCAAACAACAAAAGGCGACGGGTGCGAAGCGAAAGGAAGTTCATAACGTTCTCCTGATGCGAGTGGGGACGGCGCGCTTGCCGTGGCAAACGCGCAACCAGCCAAAGAGTCCAAAGGACGATGAGGGCGAAACAGAACCAGCCGGGGCCGCCCTGCTTGCCAAATAGGTCTTCAGAAAGGTGGTCGCTGCCAGGCACGAGCGGCGCGGCTGCCGCGAGAGCGCCGAAGCGCGGCAAAAAGTCGAAGCGGGACGCGCGGCTGTCCGCCACGGCTGCCCGGTTGGTGCGAGGAGCGTTGCCCCAAAAAGCCTGTCCTGAAAAAACCGAGACCGCGCCCAGCACCGCGAATACGCAAACGGCGCTGAGCAAGCGGCGGATCAACTGTGGGGTTCTGCGCATGTGTTACCTACGGTGAACAGGTAAAGCAAAATGTTGGACAAAACGGGTTAGCGCCAGCGGTCAACCAGGGCGAGACCGCCTGACTTCAGCGTGTCTGGTGCACAGGCCACTCCGTTGCTGATTTACCTGACGCTAGAGATGCAGAAAGTCCAGACAGCAAAGCAAAGTGAGTGTGGGTTTCAGTGAGTTGTCAGGTTGGCGGCAGTGTAGGCGAGACGTTTTCAAGCTGTCAATAAATTGTTCATTACTGAGCGTGTGCGATTCAGCTTAGCAAGCAGCCGCTGCGCTAATATCTGAGACCTATTAGGGAATGCCGGGGCAGACTTTGCCGGGGAACTGCGTTATGATGCGCCCCGCCGCCGGACGCTCGGTTAACGCCGCGCCCAGCGGCCAATCCGGACAGGCAATTCTGCTTCATCTCAACTTCAATCTTCTTTTGCAATTCAGGTAACACGGCGTGGCGCTCGAACAAGTCTCGCACTATCGCATCCTTTCCAAACTCGGCTCCGGCGGAATGGGTGAGGTGTTTCTGGCCGAAGACCTCAACCTGGGCCGCCGCGTCGCGCTGAAGCTGCTGCCAGAGCGCTACACGCAAGATGCCGAACGCGTGCGCCGCTTTGAACAGGAAGCCCGTGCCGCCAGTTCGCTGAGCCATCCCAACATCATCACGATTTATGAGATTGGCCGCAGCGCGCCAGCAGAGGGCGGCCGCCATTACATCGCCACTGAGTACATCGAAGGCGAGACGCTGCGCGAGCGTTTGCACAGCGGGCGCTTGGCGCAAGACCAGGTGCTGGAATTCGCCCTGCAAATCGCCGCCGCGCTGAGCGCCGCGCACGCAGCGGGCATCACGCACCGCGACATCAAACCCGAAAACGTGATGCTGCGCCCGGACGGCATCGTCAAGGTGTTGGACTTCGGCTTGGCCAAGTTGACCGAAGCCGCCGCCGCTGAACAACAAAGTGCCGCACCCACTACGCCCGAAACATTCGACCCCGGCGTGACGCACGCCGAGACCGTCAGTGGGCGCTACGACGACTGGTTCGCCACGGCTGATTTGCGCGCCCAACCGGGCACCAGCCCCGGCATGATTCTGGGCACGCTGGCCTATATGTCGCCCGAACAGGCGCGCGGTTTGCGCGTGGATCACCGCACCGACATTTTCAGTCTCGGCGCAGTGCTGTATGAAATGGCCGCCGGACGCCCACCCTTTCAGGCCAAAACCACCGGCGACATGATCGTCGAAATCCTCGACCGCCAGCCGCCGCCGCTGCAACGCTTCGCCGCGCAAGCACCCGATGAATTGGAATGGATCGTCGGCAAGGCGCTCGCCAAAGACCGCGACGAACGCTATCAAAACGTCAAGAGTTTGCTCAACGATTTGAAACGGCTGCAACGCCGTTTGCAGTACGAGGCGAACGTGCCGCCCGGCGAACGCAGCGGCAGCCTGGAAGCGTCATCAAATTCTGCGGGCGATTCCGGCGGCATACTGAGCGAATCCGGGCGCGTGCGTTCGGCGGAACAACGCAAGACCCAGTCGTTTGATTCGCTGGCTGTGCTGCCGCTGGCCAATCATAGCCAGGACGCCAATGCCGGCTATCTGTGCGAAGGTATCGCTGAAAGCCTGATTGTCAATCTGGCTCGGCTCGGGGCCTTGCGCGTGATGGCGTGGAGCACGGTCGCGCGCTATCAAAACCAACAGGGCGGGCAGGACAACCCGCTCGCCATCGGGCGCGAATTGGGCGTGCGCGCGGTGCTGGCCGGGCGGCTCTATCAATTCGGCGACAACCTGGTCATCAAAACCGAACTCGTGGACACGCAGGACGGCGCGCAACTCTGGGGCGAACAGTATCAGCGCAAACTCGCCGACGTCTTCGCGTTGGAAGAAGAGATCGCGCGCGACATCTGCGAAAAGCTGCGGCTGCGGCTGGACAGCGAAGCGCGCGTGCGGCTGGTCAGGCGCTACACCGACAATCACGAGGCGTATCAGGCCTATTTGCGCGGGCGGCATTACTGGAAACAGCGCAACGCCCAAGCCTTGCGCAAGGCCATTGAGAGCTTTCAACAAGCGATTGAATTGGATCAGGATTACGCGCTGGCCTACGCCAGGCTGGCGGATTGTTACGGACTGGTCAGCATCTATGGCGCCGCCCCGCCGCGTGCGGTGATGCCCAAATCAAAGGCCGCCGCGTTGAAAGCCTTGCAACTGGACGAGACGCTGGCCGAGGCGCACACCTCGCTGGCCGTCTCGCTGGCCTGGTACGACTGGGATTGGCAGACGGCTGAACTGGCCTTCAAACGCGCGCTCGAACTCAATCCGAACTATTCCATCGCCTGGCACTGGTACGGCTCCGTGCTGCTCTCGGCGCAGGGCCGCCACGACGAAGCCCTGGCCGCCGAATTGCGCGCGTTGGAACTGGAACCCTTCACGCTGATTTACAATCTGCATCCCGGCTTTATTTGCTACAACGCGCACCGCTACGACGAGGCCGTCGAATACTACAAACGCGCGCTCGAACTCGACGATCAATTCCCGCTGACCTGGTTTTACATGAGCATCACCTACGTCGCGCAGGCGAAATACGACGAGGCCATCGCCGCCGCGCAACACGCGCTGGCACTGGCGGGCGGGCGCGGGGCCTTGATTCAAGCCATCCTCGGCCACGCTTATGCCGCCGCCGGGCGACGCGCCGAAGCGCAAGCATTGCTGGATCAATTTCAAACCTACCCGCTTAACCGCGATGTCTCGCCCTTCCATCTGGCGCTGATTCACTGTGGCTTGCACGACCGCGAGCAAACGCTGCACTGGTTGGAACAGGCGTTTGAAGAACGCTATAGCTGGATGGTTTGGCTAAAGAGCGATCCGATGTTCGATTGGCTGCGCGACGAGCCGCGCTTTCAGGAATTGTTGCGGGGGATGCGGCTGAGCAGTTGAACTTCAGGCCAGATCGCCTGATTTGGCCGCCACTGGTGCGAGCGTGCGTGTCGTATGTTCGGTAACGCTCATGACCGGTTCGGCGCCCGCCGCCAACGCCAGTTTGGAAGTCGTCTCTGCCGCCGGCAATTCGGTGGGTTGCGGCGTCCGGCGCGGCTGCGGCGGGGCATGCAGCTTGGGCGCGAGTTCGCCATAGAGCGTCAACAGCGCGCCAATCATCAGCAACAATACACTTGGCAAATTGATGATGCGGTTAATGTGTAGCAGGCTGTTAATCATCAGCAAGACCAGTCCGCTGAGCATCACGCACACGCCTGCGAACATCAGCCGGTACCGCCACACGGTGTTCGGCAGCCCCGGCTCGGCTGCGGCGTTCCCAGCCTGCAGTTGCGCCATTTGCCGGGCAATCCCTTGCACTTCCAGGCCGCAGGCGCGGCAAAATTTCTGTTCGGTCGAAACTTGTGTTCCGCAATTCGGGCAATACATAGGCGCTCCTTGTTGGTGAATTGATTTGGGTTCGACTCGACATACGCGCAAATAACGGAGCAGGTTCGCACGACTTGCCTAAATCAAGTTTGGCACACCGGTAGAAAATGCCGCACTAGCAACCAGGTGTTTAGAGTTCAAGCTTTAGCTTGTCCG
>JANOWX010000495.1:0-4746 GCA_031418175.1 Acidobacteriota bacterium
TCAGACCGATTGGGTTTGCCTGCCAAGCCCGCCCTCCCACACGGGCGGGCTACTGACACCACTTGCCGCACTCAGCAACCATGACGACCATACGAAACAAATCGGCCTTGATATACGGACTGGCAATGCTCAGCGCCCTCATCGGCATGGGCGATGCGCTCTATCTGACCGTCCAACACCTGACCGGCAAAAGCGTCAAATGCTCGATCACCAACGGCTGTTCGGTCGTGCTCAGCAGCAGCTACGCAACGTTCTCGGGCATTCCGACGGCGGCGTTTGGTGTGCTGGCGTATTTCGCCGCGTTCAGTCTGGCGACGCTGGCGGCGTTTGGCTACGGCTGGGCGCGGACGTTGTTGTTGCTGGTGGTGGGGCCGATGTTGCTGACGACGTTGTGGATGGTTTATTTGCAGGCGCTTGTGCTGCACGCCTTCTGCCAATTTTGTTTGCTGTCGGCGGCGCTGACGGTGCTGTTGACGTGCCTGGCGTTCATCGGAAAGTTCAAAGCGCCCATCCAACCGCACGGCAATTGAGCATTGCTGCTAACCGCGAAGACGCGCAGAGCACGAAGGACAGTCAAACGTCGCTTCGTGCTCTGCGCGTCTTCACGGTTAACACCTGAAAGATTATTTGCGCGGCGCCAGCCGCAGGTTGATCTCTTTGCGCAATTCTTCCAGCGTGAACTTTTCGTTGGGAATCTGCACGCCATTCAAAAAGATGGTCGGCGTGGAATCCACTTTCAGCGAGGTCGCGCGTTGCATGTCCGAGGCGATTTGCGCGCGCACGGTGGGGCTATTCACATCGCGTTTGAAGCGCTCCATATCCAGCCCGACCTGGCGCGCGTAATCCATGGCAATCGGCGAAAAGTCATCCAACTCGCTCCAGACCTTTTGCGTGTCGTAAAGCAGGTTGTGCATGTCGGCAAAGCGCCCCTGCAACGCGGCGGCCACGGAAGTCGCGGCGGCGGGCAGCGCATTCTTGTGAATCTGGCTCAGCGGGAAATGGTAGAAAGACAATTGCATGCGCCCGCCGAATTCGCTCTTCAACGATTTGAGAATCGGGTGCAACGCGCCGCAAGGCGGGCATTGATAATCGCCGAACTCTTCGAGCGCGACGATGTCTTTTTTCACCACGGCTGGTGTCGGGCTGGCTACGGCCTTGGCCGCGCCATTCGCCGGGGTCGCCGCCGGACTGCCGGTGGCAGCGGGCGTTTCGACGACTTGCGGCTTTGGTGCGGACGAATTGAATAACCAGGCGCCGACGCTGACTATCGCGAGCAATGTGACGCCGATGATGACAAAGGGTAAATAGCGTTTCATCTAAATCCGATCCTGTGAATAAGGTGCAGGCCGCATGAGTGGCCTGTGGTGCGGCCTACCTTACTGCAAGCAACGCAATTCTCAAAAGCCGCGCGGGCCTTTTTTCTGCTTCAACTTTTCTGCTTCAACCAGCTTCAAATAATTGGGCCGCGAGTTGCGCCGCCTGATCAATCACCCGCGCTTCAAACCCGAAGCCGTCCAGCCAATGCGTCTGTGTTTGCGCGCGCCACCACGTCCATTGGCGTTTGGCGTAATGCCGCGTGTCCAGCTTCATCTGTTCGATGGCCGAGACAAGCGTGCGCGCGCCTGTCAGGTATTCGACAAAGCGTTTGTAGCCGTGCGCCTGAAACGCCTTGGCATCAAGCGGCACGCCGGATGCAAGCAAGTATTCGATCTCATCCAACAAGCCATGCGCCACCATCACATCAACGCGGGTGTTGATGCGGTCGTACAGTTGAGCGCGCGGCGGTTGCAGCACGAAGTAATGCAGCCGCGCGGCAAACTCGGTCGGCGCTGCCGGCGTTTGCTGTTGCCATTCTGAAAGCGGTTTGCCGGAGGAGAAGTAAACCTCTAACGCGCGCGTCACCCGCGCCCAATCGTCGGGTGCGAACTTGGCGGCGAGCGGCGGGTCTACGCGTTGCAACAGGCGATGCAGGTGCGCCGCGCCTTGGCGTTCGAGCAGCCGTTGCAAACGCGGACGCAGCGTTTCGTCAATCTCCGGCGCGTCGAAAAACTTCGTCGTCAGCGCGCGCAGGTAAAAGCCTGTGCCGCCGACCAGCCAGGCCGTTTTGCCGCGCGCTTCGATGTCGGCAATGGTCGCGCGCGCCTGTTCGGCCCAAGCGACCGCCGTGAAATTCGCAGCCGGTTCGACGATGTCTATCAGGTGATGCGGGATGCCGTGTTGTTCGGCGGGCGGGACTTTGGCCGTCGCGACGTAAAGGCCGCGATAACATTGCACCGAATCGCAGTTGATGATTTCGCCGTTGCAGCGTGCGGCGAGCGCGATGCCCAGATCGCTCTTGCCGGAAGCGGTCGGGCCGACGATGGCAATGATGGGTTTGGGATTCACTGCGGCAGGTTTAGGTAACGGTAAAGCGCGACGGCGAGTAACAAGGAGAGCAACAGCCACGCGCCAAGTTGTTGGGTACGAGTCATTTGAATGCGGATTGCGGATTGCGGATTGCGGATTGCGGATTCACATTCCGCAATCCACAACCAGCGTTCATCAGCGGCGCGCCAATTGGCCGAAGCGGTTCGCGCCGTCTTGCAAAAAGCCGACGAACTCACGTTTATCGCGCGTCAGCCCGGGGAACTTCGCCAGAATCTCGCCGCCCGGCGTAATGACGGCGTAAAGCGGCAAGGCCACACTGTTGAATTTCGTCGCCATCAACTCGGCGTTTTTCACATCGCCCGCCTCGTGTTCGGGCGTCTCACGGTCGGTGTAAAGCTCGGCCAGCACGTACTTCTCCAGCTCTTTGCGCACCGCCGGATCGGGGAACATGTTCTTTTCCATCCAACGGCAATTCGTGCAAGTCACCCCGGTGAAATTCAAAAACACCGGCTTGTTTTCAGCTTTGGCTTTTGCCACCGCCGCGTCGTAACTTTCAAGCCAGCCGTGTGCATTCGCGTTCGCCGCAGTCGTGCCGCCCCCGCCATTCAACGTGTTATACACCGCCGCACTCGTCGAATCCGGCGGCAGCCACGCATCCAATTCGCCCAACGGCGCGCCAAACATTCCGGTCAATAGGTAGAAACTCGTCGCCAAAAAGAAGATGCCGGCAAGCATGCGTTGCACGCTCAACGTCTTCAGCGGCGCATCGAGCGGCAGTTGGAATTTGCCGAACAGGTAGAACGCCGCGCCCAACGCCAAGCCGATCCACGCCGCCAGCACCAGGTTGCGCGAGACCGTTTCCCAGCCCCAGACCAGATCAACGTTGCTCAAAAATTTGAAGGCCGCCGCCAGTTCCAAAAAGCCCAGCACGACCTTGACGCTGTTCATCCAGCCGCCCGATTTGGGCAGCGAATGCAGCCAGCGCGGAAACAGCGCGAACAAAAAGAACGGCGCGGCAAAGGCCGTGGCAAAGGCCGCCATCCCGATCACCGCCCAAAACCAATCGCCCTGCGTCGCGTAAATCAGCACCGAACCCACAAACGCCGTCGTGCAGGTGAACGAAGTCAGCGTGAAGGTCACGCCCATCAACACCGTCGCAAACAGCGTCGAATCCTGCGATTGCTTGTCCAATTTGGTCAGCAGCGCCGACGGAATGCGAATCTCGAACATGCCGAACAGGTTCAGCGCAAAGACCACAAACAGCGTCGTCAAAAACAGATTCATCCACGGATTGGAGGCCAGCTTGTTCAAGCCCGTCGGCCCCGCGATCAGCGCCAACGCCAAACCCAGCACCGTGTAGGTCAGAATGATGCCCAGGCAAAAGATCAACGCATCGCGCATGGCTTTGCCGTGCGAAGCGTGTTCGCGTTTGGTGAAGACCGACACCGTGATCGGAATCATCGGGAACACGCACGGCGTCAACAACGCCAGCAAGCCCGCGCCTAACGCGAACCAGAGATAGCCCCAAAACCCTCGTTTTTTCAGGTCATTCGTCAGGTCGGCAGCCGGGGCGGTTGGCGGTGGCTTGCCCGTCGCGGGCGCAACGCTTGCCGCAGTCGCACTCGGCGCTGGTTCGGTTGAAGCAGAAGGCGAAGGCGAGGCACTTGGCGCAACGCTTGCAGTTGGGCTGGCGCTGGCAATCTGTGTGGGCGCGGGCGACGGCGTCAACGCCGCTGCCAGAATCATCGCATCCAAAACCAGCGGCACTTTTTTCGGCTGCAAACATTGATGTTCGTCGCAGGCCTGATAGGTGAAATTGACCGTCAGCTTTTGCGCGCCCACCACCGCGCCCACCGCCAGCTTGACCAGTTGCGTGATCGTCACGGCGTTCTCAAAGGTCTGCGTATCAATCTCGAAGTTCGGATCGAAGGCCGTCTTCGGCTTCGGCTGTTGCGCTGCGCCATCGGCCTTGAAGGGGCCGCTCTCATCCACCGCGACTTTCATCGCGCGCGGCGGCGGCGGTTGCGTCAACGCATACACGTGCCAGCCCGGATCGAGTTTCAGGTTGATCAGCACTTTGGCCTTGCCGCCGGGTTTGACCTGCGCCGGTTCGAGCTTGGCCGTGATGGCGACCGGGTTCAGGCCCTGCGCCGCAGCGGGCAACACCAAAGCCGACAAGACGAACAAAACGCGGGCGAATTGCTGCATACGATTCATAAAGTTGCTACCTCAGCTTGGGTGCGATGGGATCAGGTGCTGGATTGTACCTCGCCTGACAATTTGGCGATGTCATTCAGGCTACAAAGTGTATGCCGAAGACAGGAACGCGGCAACTGCCACCACAAGTTGCCGCGTCGAACTGTCTCATCAGGCGCGTTC
>JANOWX010000496.1:0-2716 GCA_031418175.1 Acidobacteriota bacterium
GACAGACGCGACAATACCGGCAGGGTTTTCCTTCGGCATCAATACGTCTCACGCCACGCCCGCACGCTGGAAGCGCTGCGTACCCAGGTTTTTCCCAAGGAGACCCCAAAGTTATGGCTGAAGAAACACAAAACCTTGCCAATCACACCCGTTGGCATCCGCCCTTTCATTTCGTACTGTTCCCGATTCTGCTGGTGCATTTCCTGTACTCGATCTACCGGCTCTATCAAACGCCCGATTTTGCCCATGCCGAAGCCTTGCTGTTGTCGTTCGGCTTGCTGTTGATGATGCTGCTGACGCGCGTCAATCCGCTAAAAACGCAAGACCGGCTGATTCGCCTGGAAGAACAGTTGCGTTATCAGCGCGTATTGCCCGCCGACCTGGCCGCGCGCGCCGCGCAAATACCCGAGCGCTTTATCGTGGCGCTGCGTTTTGCTGCGGATGGGGAATTGGCTGGTTTGGTGCAGCAGGTCTTAGACCGCAAATTCGAGAAGCCCGCCGAGGTTAAACAGGCGATCAAGAGTTGGCGCGGCGATTACTTCCGTGTTTGACGCCTTGCAAGAATCGAGTTGCAAAAAAAGAGCCAGGTTGTTCGCAGCCTGGCTCTTTTTTTATTGAGTGCCTTCAACGCACACCATGCGCCGGTACCGGCACATCACCGCTCTGGCCGTGTGGTTGCCCAAAGAAGCTGCCATCCGAACTCCTCTTTACATACCAATGCTGGTCTGTGGGCCGCCAGACCGCGACATCCGCTTTGCCGTCGCCGTCGTAATCGCCCGGCGCCGGCACGTCGTTGTAGGGCGCATAACTCGCACCCCAGAACGCATATAGCAAGCCGCCATCGGAGGATTTGCGGATGTACCAGACGCTGTCTTGGCCGCGCCAAACGGCCAGGTCGGTCTTGCCGTCACCATCGTAATCGGCCGGCACCGGCACATCGAAATACGGCGCGTAGCCTGCGCCCCAAGCTGCGCTCTGCGTTCCGCCCGAACTGTTCTTGATGAGCCAGATGCCGTTGCCGGGCCGCCAAATTGCGAAGTCGCATTTGCCGTCGCCGTCGTAATCCGCCGCGAGCGGCGTATCGCCCTGCTGCCCCCAAGCCTCGGCAATGACGCCGCCGTCGGAACTCTTCAGCACATAAAACGTCCCAGCGGCAGGCCGCCAGACGGCTACATCGGTTTTGCCGTCGCCGTCATAATCGCCGGGTTGCGGGATGTCGAAATAAGGCGCGTAACTCGCGCCCCAGGATTGTGCGAGCGTCTGGCCGTCAGATGATTTGCGGATATACCAGGTGCTGTCGCCACCGCGCCAGACGGCCTGATCGGTCTTGCCGTCACCGTCGTAATCGCCCGGCACGATCACATCGAAATACGGCGCATAGCCCGCGCCCCAAGCCGTGTTGACGGCCTCATTGTTGGAACTATTGCGCACGGCCCAATTGCCATGCGCGCTCGTCCAGTTGGCTAAGTCAGTTTTGCCGTCGCCATCGAAATCGCTCTTCTTCGCCTTTGCCCGCACCGTCAAGACATAGGCGCGCGCGCCCGCGCAACCATTCGCGTCGGTGGCTTTGAGCGTGAAGCTATAACTGCCCGGCGCGCCCGGCGTGCCCGTCAATAGGCCGTTCGCCAAGGTCACGCCCGCTGGCAACGCGCCGTTTTCCAGGCTGAAAGTGTAAGGCGCAATCCCGCCGCTGGCCGACAACGGCTGCTGATACGCCGTCCATTGCGCGCCCGCCGGCAGCAGTGCGGGCTGCAACGAAACTGCCGGGCAATTGATGCTGAGTTGGTATTGCCGTTCAGCGGCGCAACCGTTCGCATCCACCGCCCTGATGCTGAAAAGCGTAATGCCGCTGACGTTCGGTGTGCCGGTCAATGCGCCCGCGTTTGAGAGCGTCAGACCGGCGGGCAAGGCGCCAACCGTCACGCTGAATTGGTAGGGCGCGGCCCCGCCCGCCGCCGTGATCAGTTGATTGTAGGGCGCGCCGGTTTGTCCGTTGGGCAAGCTGGCTGGCGTCAGACTGAGCGTGGCGCAGTTGACGGCCAGCGTGAAGGCTTGCGTGACGGTGCAACCGTGCGTGTCGGTGGCTTGGATGGTGAAGCTCGACGTGCCCGCCGCGGTTGGCGCACCGGTGAGCAAGCCTGCTGACGAAAGCGTCAAACCGGCGGGCAGCGTGCCGCTCGGCAAGTTGAATGTATAAGGCACAGTGCCGCCCGCCGCTGTCAGTTGCTGGCTGTAGGGCGTGCTGGTCACGCCACCCGGCAAGCTAACGGGCGTGATGCTGATGAGCGGGCAATTGATTGTCAGCGTGTAACCGCGCAGCCCCGCGCAACCATGCGCATCGGTAACCGTGAGGTTGAAATTGAAACTGCCGCTTTGCGTTGGGGTGCCCGCCAGCGTGTTGCTGGTTGGATCAAACGCCAGGCCGGGAATCGTTGCGCCTTGCCAGGCGAAGGCCACCGCGCCGCTGCCGCCGCTTTGCGTAAAGCTTTGCGCATACGCCGTGCCCGCCGTGCCTGCGGGCAGCGTGGCCGGATTGACCGTGATGGTTGGGCAATTGATTGGCAGCGCGTATTGACGCGCGCCCGCACAGCCATTCGCATCCGTCGCCTGGATGGTGAAGACCGCCGTGCCCGCTTGCGTGGGCGTACCGCTGAGCGTGCCACCAAGCGGGCTATTGGACACGAGCGTCAACCCGGCGGGCAATTGACCCGCGCTG
>JANOWX010000497.1:0-26471 GCA_031418175.1 Acidobacteriota bacterium
GAATCGCGTCAAGCACGTCGTACGGGGGCAGGGAATCGGTGTCTTTCTGATCCTCGCGCAACTCGGCGGAGGGCGGGCGCGTGATGATGTAGTCGGGAATCAACTCGCCCTCACGGTTCAGCCACTGGCAAAGTTCATAGACCAGCAGCTTCGGCACGTCCTTGATGACCGCGAAGCCGCCGCACATATCGCCATACAGCGTGCAATAACCGACGCTCATTTCGCTCTTGTTGCCGGTCGAAAGCACCAGCGCGCCGAACTTGTTCGACAGCGCCATCAGGATGTTGCCGCGTATGCGCGCCTGAATGTTCTCTTCGGCAATGCCCATAGCCGAACCCGCGAACACCGGCGCGAGCATCGTCAGGTATTGGTTGAAGGTCTCTTCAATCGCTACGACGTGATATTGGCAGCCCAGATTTTGGGCGAGCCGTTCGGCATCGCGCCCGCTCTCGCTGGATGAATAGCGCGTCGGCATAAACACGCACGTCACGTTCTCCGCGCCCAAGGCGTCAACCGCCACACACGCGACCAGCGCCGAATCCACGCCGCCCGACAAACCGATGACGGCGGATTTGAAACCGTTCTTGCGCACGTAATCGCGCGTGCCCAAGACCAGCGCCTGGTAAACCTCGGCGACTTTGCCGAGTGGTTCAGCCAGCACTGGTTGCGCCTTGTCCGCTTTGGCCGCGAGCGCCGTGTCGCGCAGCACGATCTGTTCGACCGGCGGGCTCTGCATCCGTTCCTGCCGCCTGCGCGGATCGTGCAGCCGTTCGTTGAAGACGCGCTCGGCATTCAAATCAACGATGATGAAGTCCTCTTCAAACGCCTTGCCGCGCGCCAGCAATTCGCCGCGTTCGTCAAGCACCAGGCTCTGCCCGTCAAAGACCAACTCATCCTGTCCGCCGACCAGATTGACGTAAGCCAGCGCGACCGCATTGTCTTCGGCGCGTGTCGCCATCATCCGTTCGCGCGCGCGCCCCTTGCCCGCGTGGTAGGGCGAAGCCGAAATGTTGACGATGAGTTGCGCCCCGGCCAGCGCTTGTTCCTGCGTCGGCCCGCCCGGATACCAGATGTCTTCGCAAATGTTCACGCCGATGGTCACGTCGCCCAGCTTGAACACCGGCGCGCGCTGCCCGGCGTCGAAATAACGAAACTCATCGAAGACGGCGTAATTCGGCAAATACTGTTTGTGATACACGCCCTTGAGTGCGCCATCGCAAATGACGGCGGCGGCGTTGTGGATGTCGGCGGTCTTGTCTACGAAACCGACGATAGCGGCGATGCCGTGCGAAGCCGCGATGACCTCGTCGAGTGCGCGCAGATTGGCCGTGACGAATTGCGGCTTGAGCAGCAAGTCTTCGGGCGGATAGCCGGGGATGCACAGTTCGGGGAAGGCCACGAGATCGGCGCCGGCGGCGCGCGCGCGTTCAATGTGCGCGATGATCTGGGCGGTGTTGGCGGCGAAGGCGCCGACAGTGGGATTGAGTTGGGCGAGTGCGAGGCGGATGGTGCTCATAAATCGGGCTCGTTGGTGATAGCCGTCAGAAAGTCCTCAAAGTCTTGTTTGGTTTGTGCCCAGACTTCCGGCAGCGGTTGCACCAGTTTGGAAAGGTCTTGCCAGTCGAGAAAGAACGAGTAGCCGTGACGATAGAAGTGGCGAAAGCTTAAATAATCCAGCAAGCGTTGCGCGGTTGCGGTTGAGATAACGGCGGGGCGTTGCATTGTCGTCCGCGCCATTTGCCAGAGCAGGTCGCGGTGCCAGTGCGCGCTGTTGGGCAAGCCGCCCTCATCCTCTTTGGCGATAGCTTGAAAGACATTTTCCAGGCCGGTGTAAAAGGAATGCAGCACGGAAGCCAGGGCTGTGGTTTCAATCAAGTTGGGTTCGGTTTGGCGCGCCCGCTCCAACAACTCGTCATACGCGCTGAAAAGTTGCCCGATCAATTCGATCTCAAGGTTTACTTGTGCCAGCACGCGCTTAGCCCACACGTAACAACTCTCCGTGCTCCAACAGGAATTGGGCGAAAGGGTCAGCCGTGTCCAGCTTAACCAGATCAACCGGATGCTCAAGCTCGCCCAGCAACTTGCCGTAGAGATGGAAAAACGCGCCGGGCGGACAGCCGCGCACCGCCAGATCAATGTCGGAATGTTCGTGGGCGCGCCCTTCCGCCAGCGAACCGAAGAGGAAGACTTCGCTGCAACCGCCGGCTTTCAGAATGGCGACGGCGCGGTCAATGTCGGGTTGGAAGGAAGCGTTGGTCGTCATGGTTGCGCATAGTTCAGGCCAAAGTACGTAGCGGCATCTATTCCTCGCCCAGCAACATTTTGTAGGCATCGCGAATGTCGTCTTCCAACTCAGTCATAGTTTCCCCCTGGCTGAAAACTCCGGGGACTTCTTTCAATTGTCCCACAAACCAGCCATCGTCTTGCCAGTATTCCAGCGTAAAGTGTCGCAACATAACTGCTCCTGAACCTTTCAATCCGTCACTTCGACCGTATCAATAATCCCCACAATCGCCGCATCCACCGGCCTGTCTTTCAAGCCATCGGCCAACCGCGCGCTGCTGCCCGACACGACCAGCACCTTTTCGCGGAAGCCCGCGCCGACCGTGTCAATGGCGACCAGGTAGCTGTTCTCATCCTCGCCCGTCAGCGTCAGCGGGCGCACGAGCAGGAGCTTCTTGCCTTCCAGCCGCGCGTCTTTGCGCGTGGCGACGACGGTGCCGATGATGCGTCCAATAATCATAAAGTGTCAGGTGTCAGGTGTCAGGTGTCAGGTGTCAGGTTCCGAGGTAAAACCTGAAACCTGGCACCTCGCACCTATCACCTGGCTTTATTTCTTCCGTGATTCGATAGAGACCGGCAGCGCTTCGTCCACCGACGAATGCGGGCGCGGGATGACGTGGACGCTGACCAATTCGCCGACGCGGCGGGCGGCGGCGGCGCCGGCGTCGGTCGCGGCTTTCACTGCGGCCACATCGCCGCGCACGATGGCGGTGACAAAGCCGCCGCCGATCTTTTCGTAGCCGATCAGCGTGACGTTGGCCGCTTTGACCATCGCGTCCGAGGCTTCGATCATCGAGACCAAGCCTTTGGTTTCAATCATTCCGAGTGCTTCCATCATTCAATTGCTCCTTTGCTACTTGTTCAAGCCATTCAATAACTGCGCCGATTGCGTCAACAGTTCAGTTAATTCCGCCCGCGTCAACGTCAATGTCTCTCCTGCTAAACGGCTCTCGCCGATGCCGCAAGCCTGCCCGGCGCGCGCTTCAAACGGCATTGCGCCAATGCGTTCGCGGATTTCAAACAGCTTCGGAATGGCGCGGTCGGGGATGACGTTCTCGTTGCCCAGCGTGCGCGCGATGAAGCTGATCTTGCAGGTGTGTTCCAACGTCTCGAGCTTGTTGAACGCCTGTTCCAGCGTGGCGGCAAACGCCACCGCGCCGTGATTCGCCATCAGCAACGCATCGTGGAATTCCAGAAACGGCTCAATGGCGTCGGTCAACTCGCGCGTAGACGGCGTGCCATACGCGGCAAGGGGCACGCAGCCGAGCGTCAATACGACTTCCGAAAGAATCGCTTTGCTCAACGACAAGCCCGCAACGGCGAACCCGGTCGCGTGCGGCGGATGCGCGTGGCAGACGGCGTGAATGTCGGGGCGCTGTTCATAGATCACGCGGTGCATCGGCCATTCGGACGAGACAGTGTAGTCAGAAGCTTCGAGCGCATTGCCGGCCAAATCAACCACGCACATCATCGCCGGTTTCATCCAGCCTTTGCTGACGCCGGAGGGTGTGGCGATCAAACGATTCTCGCCGACGCGCACGCTGATGTTGCCATCGCCCGCGACCAGCAAGCCGCGATCATAACAGCGCGTGGCGATCTCGACGATTTGTTCTCTGACCTTTTGCTCGTCAACCATACTTCAAATTGATTTTCCGCTGCCCGCCGCTTCAAACCGAAACAGATCGAGATGATTGACCGTGATCGCTTCATTGCTGGGGCGCGCCAGGAAAAAAGAGAGGCTTTCCAACGACACCGATAAATCCACGTTTTTGACCTTCACCCCGGCTTTCGGATTGAGCACGACGGGCGCGAAGTTGAGCACCGCCTTGATGCCCGCCGCCGCGACGCGATCTAAAACCTGTTGGGCAGCGCTGGCGGGGACGGCAATGATAATGATGCCAATCGCCTCGCGTTCAATGATTGCGGCCAGTTGCTCCGTCGAATGAATCGGCAAACCCTTGGGCGTTTGCGTGCCAACTTTATCGGGGTCGTCGTCAAACAGCGCCACGATGCGAAAGCTGTTGAGGTTGAAGCCTTGATACTTGGCCAACGCCAAGCCCAGATTGCCCGCGCCCACGATGGCGATGCGGCGCGCTTCATTCAAGCCCAAAATCTGTTGCAGGTTGCGGCGCAACTCTTTGACGAAATAGCCCACGCCGCGCACACCGAACTCGCCGAAATAGGCCAGGTCTTTGCGAATCTGCGCGGAATTCAAATTGAACTGCTTGGCCAGCGCTTGCGACGAGATGGTCGCCACGCCCGCCGCTTCCAATTCGTTCAGGCAGCGCAAGTAGACCGAGAGGCGATTGGTGGTGAGTTCCGAAATCTTCTCTGTCTTCATTCAAGTGGCAAGTCTGTGGTCAAGTGTGTGGGGCTTAAAGCCGCGTCAGTAAAAGCCTTTAGCAATCGAGCGGCCACGATAGCGCAGCCTCTGCAAAACTGTCAACGCAGCGATTTGACTGATCTGGCGCAGCTTGCGCTTGCTGTAAGCCGGGCCCGCGTGACGAAGCGTGCTTCGTACTTCCGGGCCGTGCGACGCTCCTCTGCGAAGCGCATTTCGCCGCCCGCTACCGAAAGACAAGCACTTACGCGCGGCACGCGGAATGCACTTGGGGAGAGTGCGGCAGTCACCACAATGGGCCGCACACATGACTTGGAAGGTTACGAAGTGGGAAGCCTTTTTCATCGCAAAGGGACAAAGGAACAAAGGGACAAAGACTTATTTGGTGGTGAAGACTTGCTGTTTTTTTCAATCCTTGAACCTTTGAATCTTTGCCCCTTTGTGTTGGGAAAGGGCTCCGCTTTCATAACTTTCCAAGTCGTGCGTACAGACTTTCGGGCGGCGCGCCAGTTTGGCGGCCGCCAAGATCACAACCTTTAAGGAGGCTTTATGCACAACATTGACCGCACGACTCTGGGAGCGGGTTTCGCTGAATACGAAACCGAGGGATTCAATTACGAGTTCGAAGGCGATCCCAGATACATGGGCGAAACCTATGGCGAGGTTTACTCCGAAAGCCCGTTCAGCGAAGCCGAAGAGATGGAGCTGGCCGCCGAACTGCTTTCGGTCAGCAACGAAGCGGAGTTGGAACAATTCCTCGGCGAGATGATCCAGAAGAAAGGGGGCCGGGGCAAATTCGGCCGCATCCTCGGCGGCCTGCTCAAAGGGGCCGCGAAAAAGGTGCTGCCGCTGGTCGGCAATTTGATTGCGCCCGGCATCGGCGGAGCCATCGGCACAGGCTTGGCGGGGTTGCTCAGTCGTAAGCGGGGCGCGGGCCGCAGCCGTCAAGCTGAACCAGTGATGGACGAGCCGGACCAGAACGCCGCGGGTGGCATGGACGATCAGCAGCTTGCGGATGCGGAATATGTTTTCGGCTTGGAGTTGGAAGGGTTGAGCCAGGAAGACCAGGAGTTCGAGATCGCGCGGCAATTCGTCAAATTCGCTGGCGCTGCGGCCGAGAATGCCGCCGAGTTGGCCTCTACCATGCCACACGCTCAGGCCGCCCAAGCCGTCCAGCAAGCCGCCGTGGCCGCCGCCAAACAACACGCGCCCGGTTTGTTGCTCACTGCACCCCCCGCAAGGCGGGACGCAACTTCGGTGGCCGCCAAACAATACCCGGGCTTGTTGCATCCCCCGGCCAAAGCGCCCTGCCAACACGCGCGGCGCGGTACCTGGGAACGCGGCTTCAACGGCAGACACGGTCATTACATCATCCTGCGCGGAGTCTAAACGATGCCAAGTGCGGCTTTCACAATCCGGCCGGCTCAGCCCGCTGCAACGTGGCTGCTCGAACAAGAAGCGCGTGCGCTGTTGACGCGGCTGGCGCGCGTCAAACCGTTCGCCTTGCAAGAGACGATGGTGAGAGCCGCCGCGCCCGCGCGCGCCGCGCAAACCGCCATCGAGCATTACCTGCTGGTCGGACGCGCCGAAGTCCGGCATCAGGTCGTCGAGTTCATCGGCTGGCTGCGCACTGCGGCAGGGCGCGCGGCGGCTCCGGCTGAAGCGCAACGCCGGTTCACGCTGCTGCGCTTGCGTTTCAATGCCGGGCTGACCCAGTTCGATATTTTCTCCGACGCATTGACGCAACGTAGCGAAAGCGAAACCGGCGTCTGGCTGGCAGGGCTGGATGTCGTTGCGGCGGACGCGCTGGCTTTGCCGGGCGGTTATTACCAAACCCCGCCGTTGCTCTGTTATTTGGATCGCGGCCACGGCGCGGCGATTCGGCGGGCGCGCACGCGCTTGCCCGGCGGCGGCGAAACCCCTGTGGCGGTGATACGCATCCCGCGCGAACGCATGGTCGGCAGCGGCATCGCCTCTTCGTTGATTCACGAAGTCGGGCATCAGGCGGCGGCGCTGCTCGAATTGGTCGAATCGCTGCGGCCCGTCTTGCAAGGGCTGCAACGCAACAGCACTGGCGAGCGCGTGGCCTGGCAATACTGGGAACGCTGCATTTCAGAAATCCTCGCCGATTTCTGGTCGGTCGCGCGGCTGGGGCTGACCGCCACGCAAGGGTTGATGGGTGTGCTGGCGCTGCCGCGCTATTTCGTCTTTCGCTTGAGCCTCGACGATCCGCATCCCGCGCCGTGGATTCGTTTGAAACTGAGTTGCGCGCTGGGCCGCGCACTTTATCCGCATCCGCAATGGGACAGGCTAGAGCGGTTGTGGGAGTCGTTTTATCCGCTGGCCGGTTTGCCCCGCGAGCAGCAAGCGACGTTCGCGTTGTTGCAACAAACCATGCCCGGTTTGGCCGCGCTGATTGCGCATCACCGGCCCAAAGCCTTGCGGGGTGCGTCGTTGAAAGAGGTGCTGGCCGTGAATGAATTGCAGCCTGCCCGCTTGCGGTTGTTATTCGACGCTTGGCACGCCGCGCCCGTGCGGATGCGGCGCGCGCCGCCCGTGCTGGTCTTTGCGGCCACCGGCCAGGCCCGCGCCGAGGGCCGCATCAGTCCCGCAGAAGAGAGCCGGATTTTGACCCGGATGCTGACGCATTGGGCGTTGCAGCGCGCGCTGGCGCCTGCGGCCCAATGCACACATCACACGCAGTGATTACCTAACGCTCAGCCTGCATCACAGACTGAGCCATTCGATAAGGAGTCTGATTATGCCTACTCGCAAGGATCGAATTGAACCAACCGAATTGTCGCCGGCGGAGAGTTTCAACGCGCCGCCCCGGCCTGTACGACCGAATGATCTGCAAATTATTTGTCCCGGTTTTGCGCTTGAGGTCTGCGAATTTCCCGCCGGCGCGCCCTTACAGTTGGAGGCTCAGTTGGTGGGCGGCTTGTCGTCCGATGATTTCATTTTCAGTTGGACGCTCAATCCCGCTGCGCCGAGCAAATGTTCCGCCGGACTGTTTCAAGCAAACGGTGTTGTTCACGGGCAAACCTATCAGGGCGGCCCTAAAGTCGCCCTGCTTACCAATGGTGTGGAGGCCGCAGACATAGACATTGCCGTAACGGCGGAATTGCGTGCCGAGCGCGTTGATGAATGCCATCCGGTTTTGCCGCAGCGCGGCGCACGCAGGTTGCGCATCCGCGAACCGAAGACCGCCGATCTGAAAGCCAACTTCGATCAAAAGATGGATCAACTCGTCTACACTTTGCGGCAAGGCGTGTCGGTCAACATGCAACGCTCCGCCATTCAGCCGACGACCGATCTGGCGCTCTGGGTGGTCATCCGCGAAAGTTCGCGCGCGCTCTCGTTTGAGAACTATCAGAAGTTCATGGAACTGGTGCTGTGTGGCCAAGCCAACCCGGCCACGAGTTTCGGCAGCGGGCCTGCTGTGTATGGCGGCCTGCGCGGTTTGCGTTCGCTGCCATTCAACGGCGCCGATGCTTACCGGTTGCTCAAAGTGGCGACCGAAGCCTTTTTGCTGGTGAATGGCGGCGTCGGCGGCGCGCCGCTCAACGCCTTCGATTTCAGCAACGTAGACCTGACGGCGCTCAACGCCCGGTTTGACGGCATTCAATTCGACCCGGCCACGCTGGCGCACTGGTGGCATCAATACCTGGTCAACGTCAACGGCGTGGCCGATCTGACGGTGCCCTATCTGGAATTGATTCGCGGCAAGCTAGGCGATCAGCCGCTGATCGGCGAAATCTTCCGGGGCGCCGATCCGCTCGGCCCCGCCGGGCCAGGCACTTGTCAGGGCTTGTTGCGCAATAAACTTTCGCAGCCGTTTCTGATCGAACTGATCTGGTCGTACTGGCACGAAGAAGGAATGCTGGTGCAGACGATGAATGCCATCAGCCGCCGTTTCCAAAACTTCAGTGATCCGCGCGTTGACCGCGACCCGTTGGCGGCGCTGGCGATTGACCCGCTGCGTCCGCTCAACAACCTGCTGTGGGGTTACATTCAGGATGAGCAGCACCGTTTGAGCCTGGTGCGGCGCAGCGCCGAATATCACCAGTGCTACGGCTATTTTCTCGAAGGCAAAGCCGTGCCGGCTTACCGGCCCGCCGACAGCCGCCCGAAATTCATCGAAGCCTTTCATCGCTTGCTCAACCTTTGCGCGGCCTTCTTCAAGCAGGACGATGACATGACCGTGCGCGCCGACGGCTTCCCGGTGCTCAACGCGCTCAAAGAAGTCCACCTGCTGCTCGCGCAAGGCGCACACAACCAGTTCGGCGATCTGCCCTCGACCGCGCGGCAAGAAATGCTGGTGCAACAATTCCTGTTGGCGCGGCCCGAATTCCGCGAATTCCTGCCCGCGCGCTTGATGGTTGCTTACGCCGAACCCTGGATGGACCGGGTCGAAGCGATGAAGACGCTGCAAGGCTGGCCGACTGACACTTCGGTGCAGCACTTTCACAACCTGGCGGTTTATGGTGAACAACTGCTGCTCTCCATCCGCTATGGCGCGTGGAATCAGCCCGACATCCTGCCCGCCCAAGCCGCCAATTGGGCGCGCTTCTTCCGGGCTGAGATCAAAAGTTACGGCTTCAACTATGAGGCGGTTACCGGCGTGGATTTGACCTCGTCGCGCCGAGTGGACAGCACACCGCCATCGGTACATCTGCGTAATCGCCAGGCCCGGCGAGCCTGACCGAACCCGCCTGAAGTGAGGGGCGCTGCGCCGCCCTTCACTTCGCTTTCAACTGCAACGCAAAGGGAGAAGAACTATGTGTGGCAATCAGGATTGTTCCTGCAACCAGCCGGGTTTTCGCGCGCGGCGGCGTTGCAATGCGCTGGCGCCGGAAGACGCGCTGTCGCAAGCATTCAATTTCGAGGTCGAAGAGTTCAACGCTTTGCCTGAACTGGAAGACGCTTTCGAGGAAGCGGAATACCGGCGGCCCATGCCGCGCGGGTATGGCGCGCGGCGGCGTCCGCCCGTCCGCCCGTCCTATCGGCCCCGTCCGCGCTATCCGCGTTATTGGTATGGCAGCTATGCGCCCGCGTATATCCACGACCAAGTGATCGAGGCTGAGCCTGGCGCGAGTGAACGGGTTCGTTGGGTGCAAGAGGCGTTGAATCGGGTGTTGGGGTTGCAGCTTCCGGTGGATGGGGTGTTGGGGGTTGAGACGCGGAGTGCGTTGCGGAGTTTTCAGCGAACAGCGGGTCTTGTGGTTACCGGCGGTGTTGATCCGGCAACAGAGCAAGCCTTAAATGGCATGACTTTTCAGAGCGTGGATATGCAGGGAACTGAGCCCGTAGAGGATCAGCAAGAAATGCTTGCTTTGCGTAGTGCAAATCAATCGCTTGCGAATAGGGCTACTCGCAACAGCAACCAACAGGCAACTAATCGCCTTAATCAGTTAATCGTCAAGCTTGCTCCGATAGCCAAGACCGTGAATAACAAGCCGGAAAACATTTTGCGGCTCATTTGGCAAGAATGCGAAAAGCAAAAGGTTACAGACAAAAGCCATATTGCTTACATTCTCGCGTCTGCGCACCATGAATCAGGAATGGGAAAATACATGGTTGAGTTTGCTAGCGGGAAAGCATACGAAGGGAATATCAAACAGTTGGGAAACACCCAGCAAGGTGACGGCCCCCGATACAAAGGACGAGGCTACGTTCAACTTACCGGTCGCAGGCACTACACCTCTTACACGGGTATTCTGAAAAATGAACGAGGTCTCAATGTAGATTTAGTCAACTACCCTGAGAAAGCTACCACACCGGAAGTTGCCGCATTCATCCTCGTTCACGGAATGAAAAACGGAAAGTTCACGGGGAAGAGCCTTTCAAACTTTGGGGCCGGTGCAAACTTCGATTTCAAAAAGGCCCGCACAATCGTGAACGGTTTGGATAAGGCGGATTCAATAGCTGCCCTTGCCAAGAAGTATCGAACAGCTTTGGGTGCGTAAACCGTGAAACCTGGACTTGTAATTGACTGCCACTGCCACGCCGGCACAGGCGACGGCCTCACCGGCCCTTGGGACACAGCCGCGCCGCTCACGCACTACTTGCGCCGCGCCGCCCGCGCCGGGATTCAGCGCACGGTGCTGTTCGCGGCCTTTCACTCCGACTACAACGCCGCCAACCGCGAAGTCGCGCGCATTGTCGCCAGTCGCCCGAATCGCTTTTACGGCTTTGCCTTCGTGAATGCCGAACGTGATCGCGGGCGTGTGGCGGCAATGGTGGCGGAGGCGGTGACGCGCTATGGGTTTTGCGGGATCAAGCTGCATCGCCACGATGCGCGCATCACGCGGGAAGTTTGCGAGGCCGCGCGCGCGTTCAATTTGCCGGTGCTGTATGACGTGATGGGCGAGGTCGAGGTGTGCGAATTGCTGGCGGCGGAATATCCGGGCGTGAACTTCATCATTCCGCATCTGGGCAGCTTTGCTGATGACTGGAAGGCGCAACTGGCGTTGATAGATCACTTGGTGCGGCATCAGAACATATACGCCGACACGTCGGGCGTGCGGCGCTTCGATATGTTGGAACAGGCGGTGCGGCGCGCGGGGGCAAGCAAGCTGTTGTTCGGTTCGGATGGGCCGTGGCTGCATCCGGGCGTGGAGTTGGCGAAGGTGCGGGCGTTGGGTTTGCCGTTCGCCGAGGAACGTTTGGTGCTGGGCGGCAACTTTTTGCGTTTGACTGCGCGTGTGCGGTACGAGAGAGCGGTGGCGATCTGGTGACTTCAGGTGCGCGCAACGCGGAGTCACCAGATCGCTACCGCTCAATGAGATTAAGGCAAGGTATTCGCTTGCCACAAAAAAGCTCAAAGACCGCAAAAGAATTCAAATCGTTCAAGCAGTTTTGCGGCTTTTGTGCCTTTTTGCGGCCAAGCAAAAGTTTTAGCAATTTCCTTGCCTTAATCTCATTGCGCTACCGCTCCCAGTACCGCATTAAATCGCCGTCGCACCGTTATGGCGGCGCGCGGCGCGGCGCAGTTGCAGTGCGCGATCGGTCACGCCGAGCAGCGCGGCGGCGCGTTGCAGGTTGCCTTCGGCTTCGGCGAGCGCGAGTTGTTCGGCGGCGTCTTCGGCGGCGCGGCCAATCTCTTTCAAGCCTTTGCCGGCGGCCAGCGCACAGCGGATCGAATGTTCAAACCCATTGCCGCGCCAATCTGAAAAAGTCTCAGCGCCGCTGGGCCGCTCGTCTTCGGGAATGTCGCCAGCGGTGAGCGGGCCGGCGCCGACGTGGCGGTACATGATGCGCGCGATCAGTTGTTTCAATTCGCGCACGTTGCCGGGATAAGCGCGCGCCAGCAGGTATTCGCGCACGGCTTCATCAAATTCGAGCGGTTCGCCTTGTCGTGACTCGGCGACGAAATGGCGCGCCAGCGGCAGTATGTCAGCCGGACGTTCGCGCAGCGGCGGCAAGCGGAGTGTGCAAGCCGCGATGCGGTAATACAGATCGGCGCGGAAGCGGCCTTGCCGTTGTTCTTCGGGCAGTTCGCGGTTGGTGGCGCAGACCAAACGAAAGGCAGTCTTCTGCCAGGTATTGCCGCCCACGCGTTTGTAAGTGCGTTCTTGCACGACGCGCAACAACTCGGCTTGCAGCCTGAGCGGCAATTCGCCGACTTCATCCAGAAACAACGTGCCGCCGTCGGCCAATGCAAAAGCGCCGTCACGCGCGGCCACTGCGCCGGTGAAGGCTCCGCGTTCGTGGCCGAAAAATTCGCTGCCCGACAATTCGGGCACAATCGTCGTGCAATCACAGACGATCAGCTTGCCTTTGTCCGCGCGTTCGTCGAGCGTGTGAATCAGCCGCGCCACCAACTCTTTTCCCGTCCCGCTCTCGCCCGTCAACAACACCGCCGCCTCGGTGAAACGCGCCGCTTCGACCGCCTGGCGCAACGCGCGCACCCAGGCCGGACTCGCGCCGATCAAATGATTTTTGACCAGCGCGGATTGCAGCGTCTCATCCACCGACCGCCAGCGCGCAAAGCGTTCAGCCGCCGCGCGGGCTGAAGCAGGAGTTGCTGAATGATCCCAGGTGACCACGTCCGCCGCGCCCGCCTGCAACAAGGCCCAACTCACGCCGCCGCCCAGCGCCGCTTGTGAAATAGCCACGGCCAGCACGCGCCGCTGGCCGTGGCGGCTCAAATCCGCGACCACTTCGCCGAGCGCGGCATTGGCCTCCGCAAAGAACAACAGGCCGGGTGCGCCATCTGCGGTGCCATCTGTGGTGGTGGATTCATCTGCTGTTGCCGGTACGCCCGCCGCCGCCAGCGCGGTCAAACAGGATTGTTTTTCGGTGGCGCTGAACACGCCGTGGAAATGGCTCCAGATTGCGTCGGACATATACCCCCTCCGCGTTTTGCCCCGCCGGGTGACCGTTGCTCAATGGTTGCGCGGCTGCTGGTTCACCGATCTGAAACCCGTTCGAATTCCCGGTTCATTTGGTTCGCCCTTTGCCATATCAATTTCCCTTGAAGCCGCTGGATGGCTTGCTCAGTGCCGTCGGGTGAACGGGATTGCGTGTCTTGGCCGCTCATGAACAGATGTCAGTCCGGCGCGAAACATCACGGCCCGAATTGGTAAAAAATGCGGCGCGGGCACGCCAGGCAAAATTGACACGCTCAACGGCGCTTCCGTACACTCGCGCCCAGCTTGAGAAATTGGTTCGCCGCACCTGCACGCCGCTGAAGGAGAGCAAGACTTGATCGCACACATCGCTGGCAAGCTGATTCAGAAACAACCCAACTCCGTCATCGTTGACGTGGGCGGCGTCGGTTACGAACTGACCGTGCCGCTTTCGACCTTTTACGACCTGGGCGAAATCGGCACGGACGTGTCGTTGCGCGCTTACACCTACGTGCGCGAAGACGCGCTGCAACTGTTCGGCTTCCGCACCGAGCGCGAGAAGCAGTTGTTTCTGCTGCTGACCAGCGTCAGCGGCGTGGGCCCCAAACTGGCGATCACGCTGCTGTCGGGGCTGAACGCTGACGATCTGATCCGCGCGATTCGGGATAACAATTTGGCGCGGCTGGTCGGCGTGCCCGGCGTCGGCAAGAAAACCGCTGAACGCCTGGTCGTCGAGTTGCGCGACAAGGTAGCCAAGCTGAGCGTCTCGGCGCAGGCTGAGCCGGTGCAATCGGATTACATGGCGGTGGCGAATGCGCTCAGTGACGACATCGTTTCGGCGCTGGTGAATCTGGGCTATCAAAAGGCGGCGGCGGAGAAGGCCGTGGGGAATGTCTTCAGCGAGAATGCGGACGCGAGTTTTGAAACGGCGTTGAAACAGGCGTTGCGAACGTTGGCGCGCTAATTAGCAATGTCCGACAAGCTGCCAGCTTGTCGGCGGCCCCGAATGCGCACAACTGGAAGCCCCGACAAGCTGGCAGCTTGTCGGACATTACGGCGCGATGAAACATCTGGTTTGGGTCACGGACATTCATTTGAATTTCATCGCAACGGCGGCAGTCGAGGCGTTTTGCCGCCGCATCGCCGACGCCGAGCCGGACGCCGTGTTGGTGGGCGGCGATATTGGTGAAGCGCCGGATGTCGCCGCTTATCTGCAAATCATGGCGGAGCATTTGGCGCGGCCCATTTACTTCGTGCTGGGCAATCACGATTTTTATCACGGCTCAATCGCGCAGGTGCGAAAGGAGGCAGCCGCGTTGTCGCGCCCATCGGAATGGCTCCGTTATTTGCCTGAATGCGGGGTGGTCGCGTTGACCGAATACACCGGCCTGATCGGGCACGATGCCTGGGGCGACGGCCGCATCGGCGATTACGCCGGTTCGGGCGTGTTGCTCAACGATTACCGGTTGATCAAAGAGTTGACCGGCTTGGATCGGGCCGCGCGGTTGCGCAACTTGAACGCGCTCGGCGACGAGGCGGCGCAGTATCTGCGCGGCGTGTTGCCAGAGGCGCTCACGCGGTTCCAGCGCGTACTGGTGCTGTTGCACGTGCCACCGTTCCGCGAAGCTTGCTGGCATCAGGGCCACATTTCAGATGAAGACTGGCTACCCCATTTCACCTGCAAAGCTGTGGGTGATGTTTTGTTCGAGGCGATGAGCGCGTGGCCTGACCGGCAGATGACGGTGTTGTGCGGTCACACGCACGGCGCGGGTACGACGCAGATTCTGCCGAATCTGGAAGTGAAAACCGGCGGCGCGGAATACGGCTGGCCGAACCTGCAAGAGTTGCTGCTGGTGCGCTGAATCGAAACCGCCGTGATTGGAACACTGATTGAAAATGAAGCCCCGGCAAGCAGGTGGTTAGAGTTCAAGCTTTAGCTTGTCTGGGTGCGCCGCAGGCGCCACTCGCGCGCCTGCGGCACGCACCGACAAGCTAAAGCTTGAACTCTAAACGCCTGCTGTTTGAGTGCTCAGTTGTAACTGAGTGTTTCAGACTCGGCTGGCCTGCTTTAGTGTGTTCTGAGGCAAACGGATTTTCTATGGCAAGCAAGAAACAAATGGATGAGCAACAGCCAGCCAGATTGGTCGGCAGCGGCACGCTGGATGACGAACAGCAGATCGAACTCTCGCTGCGTCCCCAACTCCTGCGCGAATACATCGGCCAGAAGAAGGTCAAGGACAACCTCAACATCTTCATCAAAGCCGCGCGCGCCCGTGGCGAAGCGCTCGATCACGTCTTGCTCAACGGCCCGCCGGGTTTGGGCAAGACGACGCTGGCATCCATCTGCGCGCGCGAAATGGGCGCGCAGATCAGAGTCACCGCCGGGCCGGTCATCGAAAAGGCTGGCGATCTGGCCGCGCTGTTGATGAACATTGGCGAGGGCGACGTGCTCTTCATTGACGAGATTCACCGCCTGCATCCGGCCATCGAAGAGATTCTTTATCCGGCGATGGAGGATTTCGAGTTGGACATCATCATCGGGCAGGGGCCGTCGGCGCGTTCGGTCAAGCTGGATTTGCCGCGCTTCACGCTGGTGGGCGCAACGACGCGGCCCGGCATGATTTCGGCGCCGTTGCGCGGACGGTTCGGCATCAACTTCCACCTCGATTTTTATCCGGTCGAAGACTTGCAAATCATCGTCGAACGCTCGGCGGCGATCTTGAACGCGCAATTGGAAGAGCCGGGCGCCAAGGCGTTGGCGCAACGTTCGCGCGGGACGCCGCGCATCGCCAACCGCCTGTTGCGCCGCGTGCGCGATTTTGCCGAGGTCGAAGGCGACGGGCGCATCACGGCGGAAATCGCCACCGATGCGCTGAACCGCATGGAGGTGGATCGCTTCGGGCTGGACGAAGTGGACCGCAAACTGCTGCTGACGATCATAGAAAAATTCAGCGGCGGCCCGGTCGGTGTCGGCACCATCTCGGCGGCGATCAACGAAGAGAAAGAGGCGATTGAAGAGATTTACGAGCCTTACCTGATTCAAATCGGCTTCCTCAATCGCACGCCGCGCGGGCGGATGGCGACCCCGGCGGCCTATCAGCATTTGGGCATCGGACCATCTGACCCATCAGAGAGGACACCGAAGAGCGAGCGCGACCAGCAGGGGCTGTTTCAGTAATGCTTATCAGCGAATTCAACTTTGACCTGCCCGATGAATTGATCGCGCAAGAGCCGCTTGAGCAACGCGACCGCTCGCGCATGCTGATCGTTGACCGCGCCGCGCATTGCTTCTGCGACAGCGCGTTTGCCGAATTGCCGACGCTGCTCAAGACGGGCGATGTCGTGGTGCTCAACAACACGCGCGTCTTTCCGGCGCGGTTGCGCGGCCAGCGCATCGTGAACGGCCAGCCCGGCGCGCAGGTCGAAGCCTTACTCGCGCGCTTGGTTGACGCGGCCACGAACGAATGGGAAGTCATCGCGCGTCCGGGGCGGGCGTTGAAAGTCGGCGCGCAAGTCGAATTCGGTGGCGGGCGCTTGCGTGGCGAAGTCACGGCCTTGCTCGAAAACGGCAAGCGCCGCATCCGCTTCGCCTGCGACGGTGATTTCAATCAAGTGGTGGATGAGGTCGGCCATACGCCGCTGCCGCCTTACATCAAACGCGACGTGGCCGCACGGCTGGACGAGCCGCGCTATCAGACCGTCTTTGCCAAACAGCGCGGAGCGATTGCCGCGCCGACGGCGGGGTTACATTTCACGCCGCGCGTGCTGGATGAATTGCGGGCGCGCGGCGTCAAGGTTGTCGAGATCACGCATCACGTCGGTTACGCGACCTTTCAACCCGTGCGCGTCGAACGGGTCGAAGAACATCGCATCGAAGCCGAGCGTTATGAAATCAGCGTCGAGGCCGCACAAACCATCAACGCCGCAAAGTCGCGCGGCCAACGCGTTCTCGCCATCGGCACGACCGCGACGCGCGCGCTCGAAAGCGCCGCCAACGCCGCTGGCACGTTGCGCGCTGAACAGCGGGCGACCGAACTGTTTATCTATCCCGGATACGCATTCAAAACTGTTGACGCGCTGCTGACAAATTTTCATCTGCCGCAATCTTCGCTGCTCTTGCTCGTTTCAGCATTGGGCGGACGCGAACTGATCTTGCAGGCCTACCGCCACGCGGTCGCGCAACGCTATCGGTTTTATAGCTACGGCGATTGTATGTTGATCCTTTGAATGCGGAATGCGGAGTGCGGAATTCGGAATTAGCAGGTATCTGGTCTGCCTTCCGAAGATTCCGCATTCCGCATTCCGCATTCCGCATTCCAAGCGATGCAGGTTTTCAACTACCACCCCATTTACAGACAGCCGTTCAAAGGCGCCTTGCGCCCGATGACGCTGACCGACCTGAATGAGGTCTGGCAGCTTGATCTGCGCTGTTTTTTGCATGGGGAGGCCTATGAGCGGGATACCTTTCGGTTCCTGCTGTCCAACCCGCACACGATCGCGCGGCAGATTCGTTCGGATGGAGGCGAGATGGGCGCGTTTGCGTTGGCGGTGGTGGATGAAGACGGCAGCGGCCATCTGACCACGATCGGCGTTGCGCCCGAACATCGCCGCCGCGGTTTGGCCCGCCTGCTCATGCACGAGGTCGAGCGCACTTTCCTGGCGCGTGGCATCGTGACCGTCCGGCTGGAAGTCCGCGTGGATAATTTGCCCGCCCAGCAACTTTATGAACATTTGGGCTATGTCGTGGTGCGGCGCATGAACCGGTACTATTCAAACGGCGATGATGGCTACCAGATGATCAAGCCGCTCAGTGTGTGAGGGTGTGAAGCGTTTGCCCGCCAAAAACCGTGAATTGACACTTGGAACGCTAATCTGTTATAAATCTGCCACTTACAATGCATTCGGCATTGCATCGGGGCGTGAAACAAGCAGTCTTCACGCGGATTACCCCAAAGCTGTTAAGGGTTTCCATTCGGTTAGCTGAAAGAACTGAATATGGCAGCAAGCACAAAGAAAAAGGCCAAACCCAAAGTCAAAATCAAACCCCAGGCGAAAGCACCAAAAGCGGCTCCGAAGCCGGTCAAGGTGAGCTTGGCGAAACCGGCTAAGGCAAAGCCTGGCAAGAGTTTGCCTGCGAAATCGGCGGCTCGTGGCGCGGCTCCCAAAACGGCTGCGAAAAGGCCCGCGCCCAAGCCTGCCAAACCAGACGTGAAAAAGGCCGCTTTGAGTAAAAAGGGAAAATCCGCATCTGCCGTCAAAACGCCAGCCGCGCCAGCAAAGCCAGTCAAACCCGGCAAGCTGAATCCCAAGCCATTGAGTCCGGCGGTCGCTCCTAAAGTGCCGGTCAAATCACAGAGCAAAAAGGATTTGCAGGTGCCTGCATCGTCGGCCAAGCCGGTTGAGAAACCGGTTGCCAGCCCACCGCCGGTTAAACCACAGGTTGTTATCATCAAGCCCAGACCCTCGCTGCGCCAGATTTTGCCCCCACCGCCGCCCCCGCCTGCGCCAAAACCGGAGATGCGCAAACCGGCGTCGCCCGCTGCCTTACGCGCCTTTGAGCACGCGGTAAAAGTCTTCAACCGGCGGCAATTCGAGGAAGCCAAAGGACTGTTTGAGCAGTTGCAACAAAAGTTTCCGCTTGAGGTTGAACTGCTGAGCCGTTCGCAAATGTACTTACAGGTCTGCCGACAGAAATTGATCGTGGCGCCGGCGCCGCAGGTGCGGAATGTGTCAGCGGATGAATGGTATGACCGCGGTGTTTTAGCGTTGAATGTGGGCGATTTTGCGCAGGCGCGCAACTTCTTTGAAAAAGCGCTGCGGCTCGATCCCAACGAACCGCATTTTCTATATTCGCTGGCGGCGACTTATGCCCAAACCGGCCCGCACGATCAGGCGCTCGATTACCTGCGCCGTTCGATTCAGCTTCAGCCGCGCTTCCGTTCGCAGGCCTTTGACGATAACGATTTTTCCGGCTTGCGCGAGAACCGGCAATTTCAGGAACTGCTGGGGCTGACCTCGCCTTTTGACTTACTCGAAGCGCGCCGTTGAACCAGCCAGGCCCGCTTGTTCACCGCTTCGGTACAATCACTTTATGAGGATGCGCAAGACATTTGCCGCTTTTCCGTCTGCTTGCAAAAGAAACTCGACTTCGCCGCGCCCAGCCAGATTCACAGGCAAGCGCACATTCACCTGATCCAATCCGACTAACCCTTCGACCGCTCCGGCAAAGAGCACTGGCGAAATCTCGCCACCGGCTTTGGCCGTCACCGCTTCCAGCGCGCTGCGCTTGCGCCAGCCGCTGCCGAACGCGACCAGGAAAACCTGTTCGTTCGGATTGCTCAACTCAATCGGCACGGCCACGAATTTGTTTTGCGCCTGGTCAAACACGGCGACCGGTTCATAGCTTTGCGCGCCTGCGGCGTTGATGCGCAAGACCAGCGCGGCGGGGACATCGCGTCCGTTGCTGTTGGCGGCAAAGAGCGCGGGCGCGACGGCTTCGACATTGATCGCGCCGCTGGCGATGCGTCCGGCGGGATTGCTGATCAACACCGCCGCCGGGCCGGTTTTCGTGCCCGCCGGGATTTGAAAATTGACCTGCCCCGGCGCGACGAAAAAGAGCGGCGCCGGGCGTTCGACATTGGCGCTGTCACGAACGATGACAGATGTGCCCGCCAGGTTGAGCGGCAACGGCGTACTCGCCGCCGCCTGCGTCGTCGTCGCCAATTCGTTGCCGAAGCTGGCGACGATGGCTTCGCTGGCCAGGGCGTCGGCGCTGAAACTGGCGGCGGAAACGGTCGCGGCGGCGCTATTCGCAAGCAAGGTTTTCACGTTTTCACGCAAACTGGGCAGCAGCGGATACAACGCATTGCCCGGACATTCGGTCGCCCCCGGCCCATCGCGGTGCCCGGAGATGTTGTTCAACTCCAGACCCGAAGCCGCGTGGCGCGCCTTGCCGGTGGGGTCAATGCCGCGCTGATCGGCTTTCCAGGCCAGTATGCGGCGCAGGCTGTTGAGCGCCTTTTCGCTGGGCGTGACAGCGGTATAGGTGCCGATCAGCGAAACGCCCATGGTGCCGCCATTGACGCCGCTGAAATGCGCGCCCAGCACGTTATCGCCGCCCGCGCGCCCTTCGTAAATCACCCCGTTCGGGTCAATCAAATAGTTGTAGCCGAGATCGGCCCAGCCATTCGAGAAGATGTGAAAATTCCAGATGCTGCGCACGACGGCGGCCCAGTCGCGTGGGGTATTACTATCCGCCGTGTGATGGACAATCAGATGCGTGACCGTGGTGTAACTCAGCGCGCCGTGCGTAGTGATCTGGCCATCGGGGCAGCCCCATTCGGTGCGCGTGACGACGGGCGGTTTCGGGTATTTGGTCGAAGCTTGTTGCTGGCTCATGACGTATGTTTGGGTTTTGCTTTGAAGCTGTTCCTGCCTCCCGCGCGGCGTCGCGCCGGGACTGATGAAGCTGACGCGCAGGCTGCTGACCGGCGCCTCGTCGCTCACGCTGTGGCATTGAATGAAGCGCGTCTGCGCGGGCAAAAACACCAGGCTGCTCGCTTCGTCGCCGTTTTCATTGGTCACATCGGCATCGTGCGCCAGCTTCAGCCATTCGCCCCACGTTAGGCCGTCAACCGAACTACGCAATTTGAATCGCGTGTGCCCGGCGGTTTGCGGCCAAACCAGGCCGACGGCGAGGAACGGCTCGGCTTGTTCGATGGGGACGGCGAGCGTAATCAGCCGCTCTTTGCCAGTGGTTGCGACGTTGGGTTGCGCACGGTCGAAATCGAGTTTGATTTCCTTCTGCCGCACAGTGGGCGCGACGTCTTGTGCGCTTGCACGTGACGCGCCGAACAGGCAGATGAGTAGACAAAGGCAAATCGAATTTTTGAGCATAAGAAACTCCAGCTAAGGTAGGCCAGACTAAAGTCTTTCCCACCATTTTATTTCACCGCCACTTGCACCACATTCGCCAAACGGTTATCGGCGAACAGCAAAAGCTCTGTTTCACCACGCCCGGCCAGCGCCAACAACACAGCGCGCGAGAGCCGCAGGTTGATTTGATCCAACCCCGCAAAGCCGCCGAGCGCGCCGGTGAAAGGCACGTCAACAGGCAAGCCGCCCAACTGCGCCGTCACAGTTTCAACCATTGTTCCAGCGGGCCCCGCGCCGCGCACGCCCGTGCCGAACAAGATCAGAAAGACGCGGTCGCTTTCCGCGCCTGCTTCGATGGGGCGCGGCACGAAGCGGTTTTGCGCCGCGTCGAATTGTGCGACGGCTTCGCTGCTTTGTGTGCCATCGGCTTTGAAGCGTAATACCACAGCCGCCGGTGCCCCGCTGCCATTGGCGTTGGCGGTGAACAGGCCCGGCGCGGCGCGCACGATGTTGAGCGGATTGCCCAAGACTGAAAACAGGAAACCATCACGGCGCACTTCGATCAGCACTGACGCCACGCCCGCCGCCGTTTCTGCCGGGATCAGATAATTGACTTGCTGGGGCGAAACAAAAAACAACGGCGCGGCGCGTTCGACACCCGCGCTGTCTTTGATTTTTACCGATGTCGCCGCCAGCGTTGTCGGTAACGGCAGCGTCGTGGCGGAGGCCGTCGTGGTCGCCAGTCCGTTGCCGAACGCCGCGACGATGGTTTCGGGCGCGAGCGTGGGGCCGCTGAAACTGGCGGCGGAAACCGTGGCCGCGCCATACGGCACCGTGCCGCCGCGATCCAGCAGGATGTCAAAGTTCGTGACCTTGCCAGCCAACACGCGCACCGTCGCGTCGGGCGTGTAAGGCGGTTCGCCGACGGGTGTGACGGTGACGCGGTATCGGCCTGGCGCGAGGTCTACGCCGCCATAAAAGCCGTTGCCGTCGGTGGCGGTGCGCAGGTTGGCGCGACCTTTGGGCGGCGCGTCGTCGGTGCTGCGGGCGAGCAAGACTTCGGCAGTGTCGAGCACCGCGCCCTTGTTATTTCTGGCCAGTCCCATTACGTGGCCGAGTTGCGGCGCAGCTTTCCAGGGCAAGGCGGGCGGCAGAGTTGCCTGAGCAAAGAGCGGTGTTGGATTGGCGGTTTGATCTTCGTAAGCGCGCGTGCCGTCCGCAGATTTGCCGGTCGTCAATCCGGCGGCGAATTCAGCAAACGCGCGGCGCGGCGTGTCTTGATTCGGCGGCAGCGCCAGCGGGTTCGCCGTGACGGCGTCGTTCGTGTTGGCGAATGAGAAGAAGACTACGCCATCGCTGCGTTTGGCTTGCGCGGAGGGTGCGACGGCTTTGCGCGCCTGACGCAGCGTGCCTTCAATCGAATTGAGAAAGACGCCCAGGCCGTGCAGCGTCACGCGCTCGTAAGCATGGTTCTTTGTCCATTCGGCCCAAGTGTCGAGCAGCGGCACGTTTGAGGCCGTGTGCTCGCGTTTGTAATTCATCGGGATCGCCAAGTCGAGAATGCCTTCCTCCGTCCACGCGCGCCAATCCTGAAACACGCGCCAATAGGCCTCGGCTTGCTGCCAGCCCGCTTCGGTCACAGGCCCGCCGCCAAAGACGATCAGCGCGCCCGAAAGTTTCAATTGGGGTTTCAGCGCGCTGGCGTTGAGATAAACGCGCCGCACAAAATTCGTCACCTGATCGCGCCGCCACTGTTGCCAACGCGCATCGGTAGGCGCGGGGGGCGCTGAGCCTTCGGCAATGCCATAACGCGTCTGGAAGCGCGCCACGTTGACGGCGTTGTAGCCGATGCTCGCGCCGCCGCTGAGCGTGGCGGTCACTTCCGGGTAACGAATGCGATCCAGATGCAAGCCATCCAAATCGTAATTGCGCACCAGATGCATCAGCACGTCGAAGGTGTATTGCGCGGCGTCGGGATGCCCCAGATCAAGCCAGAACTCGTTGCCGATGCGATGGCCATTGAACGAAACGTTCGTCCCGTCATCCGCCAGCAAGGTGCGCGTCAGCCAGTTGTCGCGGCCTTCGTAAAGCTTGCCCGTCGCTTGATTGAAGCCGTGCAGGTTGAAGGCATGCTGCGGGCTTTCGGGCGGACGCGGCGGATTCGCGGTTGGATTGCCGTTCCACAACGCGCCGATGATGACAAAGGCGTGCACCTCGATGCCGTGGGCGTGCGCTTCAGCGATCAGGTCGCCGAGCGGATCGAAGCCCGCTGCAATTGGCGTACGGTCGGCGAGTGGCTCCAGCGTGTTGCGGTACCACGAATCGCCGCGGCGGCGCACTTGCACGAACAGCGCATTGCAATTGGCGCGTTTGGTGTCGGCGATGATCGCCAGCACGTCGCTGTGGTTGTTGAGGGCGGAGTTGAAGGTGTCTACCCAAAAGCCGCGATATTGGGTATTGGATTGCGCGGTCAGCGGTTGCGCCAGCCACAAGGCCAGCGCCGCACTGATGATAATGCGGTGGAACGCCGTAAGCTTCATCGCAGTTTCAGAGGTGATCGGGATCAATGCCCAGTTCGCGCAGTTTGGCGGCGAGCGCACGATTGCGGGCGGCGGTTTCGGCGGCGCGTTGGGCAGCTTGATCGGCGCGTTGGGTAGCTTGTTCGGCGCGTTGCGCTTCGTGTTCGGCACGTTCCGCACCGGTTGGAATCACTTGGCCCTGTTCGTCGCACCAGCGTAGCCAAGTGTCCGCTTTGCTTTCATACACGCCTTCCCAGAGTGTCAAGCCGAGACCCAGATCGGCGAACCAGCGTTGTGTGCGTTGCACGTAAGTGCGGCCACGCAATTCGTAAAGCCGCAGCGTTTGCTTACCCAACTGATGCGTCGGGTCGTAAACCGCGTAATAGGCAATGCCGCAACGCGCGTACTTTTCCAGCTTGCGCGTTATCTCGCCGCCTTTGCGATTCGAGACGATCTCAATCACCAGCTCGGGCGCTTTGCCATACTCCCAGAAGAAATAGGAGCGGCCTTCTTTCGAATACCAATTCTCAGGCACGCTGACATCCAGACTAAGAAAGGCGTCCGGCACAATGGCTTGTTTGTTGAGCGCAGGAAACAGGCCGACATTCGCGGCGGCCAGGAATTTCCTTGGCTTGCGTTTCAAGACGGGATGCCACGAACTGTAAAGCGGCTCGGTCAACAAGCGTTGTTGCTTTTCCGAAAACATATTGTCCACTGGCTTATCGTCCTCCGTGATGAGATGGCTGACATCAAGCTGGATGCGCGCGTTTTCTCTCTCGCTGGCTACTTCGGCGGCCTCGCGCGGCGCGGCTTTGGTTCGTGCGGCGGTTCTAGGCATAAAACTCCTCCTCTGCTGAAAGACAAATCCGAATGAATCGCCCGCAGTTTAGCGGGGACGCGCGGCTTTCTCAATCTCAAGCAATCTCAAGCGCGAGGGCTGGCGCAATGTGAATAGAGCCGCTACACTCACGCCCGCGCTGGATTGGGTAGCAGGAACATCAACCGTCATCATTGCGGAGGCGAGTATGCGCTACGTCAACAACCCACCCAATCCTTTTCTGAACACCCACAACGAATGGATCGGCGAACCACCCGAAGCCAAGCTGGAAGTCTTTGAAGAGACCGCCACACGCACCATCATCACCAGCAACAACAGTCCGGACATTCCGTTTACCTATTCGATCAATTGCTATCGCGGCTGCACGCACGCCTGCAATTACTGCTTCTCGCGCACGCGCCACGAATTTCTTGGCTTTGGCGCGGGCACCGATTTCGAGCGCAAGATCGTCGCCAAAGTTCATGCGCCGGAACTCTTGCGCAACGAACTTATGAAAAAAAGCTGGAAGGGCGAAGTGCTCGTCTTCTCGTTTACCTCCGACCCCTACATCCCGCTCGAAGCCAACTACCAACTCACGCGCAAATGCCTGGAAGTCTGCCTGGAATTCCGCAATCCGGTCAGCATCATCACCAAAGGGGCGCTGATTCGCCGCGACAAAGACTTGATCGCGGAGTTGGCAATTCAAGCGCACGCCGATGTTTTTTTCACCATCCCGTTTTTAGACCGCGAAGTCTGCCGCGCGCTCGAACCCGGCGCGCCCTTGCCCGACGCGCGTTTTGCCGCGATGAAAGACCTGGCCGAGGCCGGCATCGAGGTCGGCCTGAGCATTGCGCCCATCGTGCCGGGTTGCAACGAGCACGAAATCCCGGCGCTGCTCGAACGCGCGCGTGAATGCGGCGCGCGGCGCGCGTTCATCAATCTGTTGCGCCTGCCGGGCAACGTCGAGCCGTACTTTATCGAAACGCTGCACGAACGGCTGCCGCTCAAGGCGCAGAAAATCCTCAATCGCTTGCGCGAAGTCAAAGGCGGCGTGCTCAACAAAACCGCCTTCCACGAACGCATGCGCGGCGAAGGCGTTTACTGGGAGATGATCAAGAAATCGTTTGAAGTGCACGCGCGGCGGCTGGGCTTTAACGAAGAGCGCTATGTGAAGCGCGCATATCCGCAGACCTTCCGGCGGCCCACGGCGCAGCAGAGTTTGTTTGAATAGCCGGGCAAAGATTTGCGGCTCTGCCGCCCGATGTGCGGAAGGTCTCTGACCTTCCGGTAAGATGTGCCCCTTTTATGGGGCTACGCCCCAGGCCGTTGGGGCGTAGCCCGAGCGTAACCACGGCCAATGACGAACCACTCCCGGACGGTCACAGACCGTCCGCACATCGGGCGGCAAAGCCGCACAAAAATGAATCCATCCGCAAACTTTTCCGTAACGCCCAAAATAAAAAGCCGCGCCGTGCAATCAGCAGCAATTGCACAGCGCGGCTTTCTACTACCAGTTACAACTTTCCTCAGAACAGATACTTCAATGCAAACTGCACGCGCCGTCCTGGCGTCACCGTGTCCACCGCCGAGCCGAATGAGGCCGCTTCCAGATTGCGCACGGGAATGGCGAAGTTGGCGCGGTCGGTGAAATTGAAGGCGTCCACCCGGAACAGCAAGCGTTGCCGTTCGGTGAAGACGAAGTTTTTGACCAGCGCCAGATTGAGCAACAAATAATTGCTGGCGCGGAAGGTGTTGCGCCCAACGACTCCATCCGTGCCCGTCACGCCCCAAAATTCGCCGAAGGTGGCGTTGTTGGCGAAGCTCAGCCGTGCGCGCCGGTCATCATTGACGACAAGGCCGCGCGTCGAATGCAGCCGGTCGGTGTAATTGCCGTCCAGGTTGATGTCGTTGATGCTGTTGACGGTGAAAGGCTGGCCCGTTTGATACTGGCCGGTGCCCGCGATCTCGAACCCGCCCACCAGCGCGCGCTTGACCGCATTTGCATTCGTCAGCGTCGGCAACGTCCAAATGAAGTTGTAAGTCAGCCGCTGCCGCGTGTCGAAATTCGCCGAAGCGTATTCCGACGGACGCAGGCTGTTTTGCGGCAAGGCGGATGCGCCCGCCAAGTCAAAAACGTCCGAAGCATCATCCAGCGCGTGCGACCAGACGTAGCCGACCTGGAAGTTGAACTGGTTCGCCAGCGTGCCGCGCAGTTGCGCTTGCAACGAATCGTAGCGTGAGTGCGAGGTCGTTTGGTAAAGGTAGATCGTGCCGGCCTTGTC
>JANOWX010000498.1:0-13204 GCA_031418175.1 Acidobacteriota bacterium
GAAAAAATACATAAAAAATATCTCAAACCCGCCAACTCGTCGCCATCAAATTGCACGACAACAACGTCATCAGCGGCCATTACAAACACGTTGACGGCACCAGTTTCGCCTCGCCGATTGTCGCCTCGGTCGTCGCCCAGATGTTGCAGGCCAATCCACGCCTGACGCCACAGCAGGTCAAACGCATCCTGATAGACACGGCGATTCGGCTGGAAAATGTGCCGGTCGAACGGCAAGGCTGGGGTTCGCTCATTCCCGGGCGCGCGGTGGCGCGGGCGTTGGAAATTCGTTGAAGCTGTGCGCCGGTACCTGCCCTAGTAACTTCGCAATATGTCGGCTAGAATGCAGCCCGCAATCCTTGCAAAACTCTTTACCACGCGGATGTAACAACTGAAGGCAGGGCGTGAAGCTGCATTGGCTGGCGGCTGTTTGGCTTGTCACTTCTGCGGCGACACAATCCACCATCGGAATCGGGTCCCCATATGTTGACGCTCGGAATTCACTACGTAGGAACCATTGCTTCGCTGGATATGCGCGGCAAATTCATCAAAGGGCAGGGCGGTCACCAACTGCAAATCCTGACCGACAAAGTGCTCGAGGCCGGCACGACCAAAGTTTTGCTCAACCTGACCGGGGTGCCCATCATTGACAGCATGGGCATCGGCGAGATCGTGCGCGCCTTCAAACGCGCCCAGATGGCGGGCGGCGAATTGAAGCTGGTGGGCGTGACCGAGCGCGTTTACGGCGCGTTGCGCATCACCCAGTTGCTGGACTTGATCGAGAGCTACAAGACGGAAGACGAAGCGCTGGCGAGCTTCAGCAAAAAGGGCAAAGGCAAAAAGAAGCAATCGGATGCTGCCGACGAGGACGATGGCGACACTGAAGCGGGAAGCGAGGACTGAGTCAATATCGAAAACCAAAAAAGAGGAGCGGGTCAGCAACATTTCTGACCCGCTCCTCTTTTTTTTATTCCGTGAACCAGTGCTGCGTTATTTGGCGGTTCTGGTAATTGCGTAATAGCCGTCTTTTGTGCGCACGTTCAAGGGCGGCAAGCCGCGCGGCGGGTTTACCTTGATCTTGATCTTGTGCCATTGACCGTCGCGTTTCACGTTGGTCGGCGTATAGCTGATGCTGTATTGATGGCGCAATTCCAGCGCGATACGCGTGGTGGCGTCTTCCAACTCCGCCGCCGAGCGCGGGAAGAAGGCTTTGCCGCCGGTGGTCTGGGCGATTTCTTCGAGGATGCCCTGGCCTTGCATATCGAGCGAACTGCCCGCGCCGCCGCCCATTTCGACAATCCCGATGCAATAAATCTGGACGCCCGCTTCTTTGAGCAGCTTGCGCAACTCGCCGTAGGTGTAGCGCGAGGAATTGTCCTGGCCGTCGGAGATCAACAGAATCGCGCGTTTTTGATGGCGGCCTTGTTTTACTTTTTCGATGCCGAGATAAACGGCGTCATAAAGTGCGGTCTGCCCTTTGGTGTCCACCAGGGTCAGTTTGTTGGCGAGCGTCGTGCCGTCGGTGAATTCGGAAATCAGGTTGGCGCGCTGGTTGAAGGCGACCAGGAAGAAATCGTCATCGTCGTGGCTGGTGTCAACGAAGGCTTTTAACGAATCGCGCGCGCGGTCGAGCTTGCCTTTCATACTGCCCGAGACGTCGAAGGCGATGCCCACGCTCACCGGCACGTCATCATCTTTGAAGGCCTCGATGTCCTGTTTGACCTTGTCCTCAAAAATCTCGAAGTGTTTCTTCTCCAGCCCCGTGACCAGCCGGTTGTAAGGGTCGGTCACCGTGACGGTGAGCGAAACCAGGTCAGTGCGCTCGCTGATGATCGGATCGTCGGCGCGCACTGGGCGTGGCGGGTTTTGCGGCGTGAGTGTCGGTTTGGTTTCCTGCTTTTGTTCGGCGGATTGCCCTTGTTGCGGGGTAGTACCGGACGGAGTCCCACTGCTGGTCTGTTGCGCGTGCGTAGCCGCCAGGCTAAGTAGCGCGAAGAGACTAACGATGAGCGCCAGGAATGCTGAAACTTTCTTCAACATCGTTATCCTCCATTGCCACCAGGCAATTGCCATTGCGCAAATGCCACTGGACAAATTCTTCTCGGCAATACCTGGTTGATCAGGTTGAGAGACGACCTGACCCAGCCAGCATTGCCAATTGCTTGACCGCGACGTTACTGTTTCGCTGTAAGGGAACTCAACCGCCACAGTGAAACGGCGGACGCGCTGCAAGTAGTGATTATTCGCTGATGCAGGAAACGGACGCGCGCATTCTAGCCACTTGGTATCCATCGCGCAATTCAAATCCCGCCGCAAGCTGAAACTCTGCCCGAAAAATTACTGGGGCAAGCAGATGTGTTCAGCACACTGCTTGATTCGCGGCCACGAAGTTCCGGGTTGAGCGGCTAACCACAAGAGCGGTAGTCAAGAGCTAAATCGAAACAAGCAAGATTGGCACACTCAACCTACCTGATCGCCAGTGCTGCATTTTCTACCAGTGTTCCAAACTTGGTTGTTCTGATTTAGGCCGAACACTGTTGGAGGGGCAAGCTGATCGGGGATGGCTACTGCGAACCCTTTGATTCCTTCACCGCGATTTCGCGTTCGCCTGAATCGAAAAGCAGGTTGGTTTCACCATCCGAAACCTTGAACTCAAAAATCACCGGGCCTTTGACGTCGCCGGGCAGCAAGAGGGTGAATTCTTTTTCCTTGATCTCTTCGCCCGGCCCACCGTGCGCCGTGTCGGTAAAGAAAGTTTTCCCGGCAAAGTCGCGCGCGATGATTTCCAATTTGAAGCCGTGCGGCGAACTGCCTTCGAGCGCCACGGTGATGCGCGCGGTCTCGCCCGGACTGTAAGCGACGCGATCCGTCCGAATATCGGAGACCGTGACGTGGTCGTCGGCAAACAGCTTGTCCAAATCGGTCGCCCCCTCGGCAATCAGGCTGCCGTCTTTGCGCGTGAGTTTGTAGGTGATCTGATTGCTCTCGAGATATTCGGGCAGCTTGAATTCGACGACTGCGTGTTTGTTCAAATTGACCGGCTTGTGCTGCTTCGTCTTGCCGATGTTGATGTCGAAGTTCGCGTCGAAGATCGCTTTATTCGCGGCCAAATCAAAGGCGATGACAAACGGATCGTTGTCCTGCGCCCCGGCGACCAGGCGCGTTTTGATCTGCACCTCAGGCGGCAGCGGCTCTTTGGTAATTGCCGGTTGAACCGCAGCGGGCGCCGGGGCGGTCGGCGCGGTTGTCAGCGGGCCGCTGGTGAGCGCAACGCTCTCGGCACTATTAAATGTGGCGCCTGTAACGGGACGCACGGGCGCGACTTTGTAAAAGACGAGTGCGCCCTTTTGATCGAATATTTGCAGCAGGTACTGATCGCCGCTCGCCTGCACAGCTTTTAACAGGAGCGCCTTGGTGTCATTGGGCGGCAGCACGATGGTCATTTGTCCGGCTGCGCTAAGATTGCCGTCTTTGCCCAAACTCAAACGCGCGCTGCCGCGAAATTCACGGTCTGAATGGTTATCGAGGGTGAGTTGGTATTGTGTGCCGCTGCTTTCGAGATTGGCGGTGAGCGAGGGACGCTGGTTGGTTACGGATTGTGCTGAACCGACGGTGGCAAACAGGGCATTGGCACAGCACCAAAAACCGAAAATGAAAACACAATGTTTTGCCAGCAATTTCATTTCAACGCGTTCACTGCCAACTGCTCACTGTTCCTCGCCATGCAAGGCCCGATTGATCGCGGCGATGATACCACGGCGCTGCCGGTTGACATTGATTTGCCGCGCCCAGTGGCAAAAGAGTTGGCCCAGGTAATCCCGCGTCTCCGGCACATCCAGCACTACGGGTTTAACGCGCAAACGGATGCCCGCTACTTCCAGCGTCTCCGGCTTCATCTCCCAACGCAGCCAGGGGCATGCGGAATTTTTTTGAAATGTCGCACTGACCTCTTTTTTCGCCAGCAAGGCTGGGATGTTGCTGAGCGGTTGGTGGGCGAGTTTGGCCAAGGTTTGCCGCGCTTCATCGGGCAGCGCGTAAACAAAGGTGCCCGTGATCGTGTCATCACTGTTCGCCGCCGTCACCGTCAACGCAGCTTTGCCGCGAATTTCGAGCGCGGGTTTGTCGGGCTGTTCCAGGAAGACGGAAACGGCTTTGGGTGGAGTGGTGAAAACGATGGGTTGGCGCGTCTGTGCTTGGCTGAGCAGCGCCGGGAAAAGTAATGGAAGTGCGAACAGCAAGTTCGGTTTCATGCGCGGGGCCTATCCCAAAAAAGGTTTTGTGGGAACCGGCTGGCGTTGCGGCGCGCTGGAGTCTGGTGCCCCTCCACACTCTAGCGGCCCTTTTGCCCGTGCCTGTCCCCACAAACTTTAGGGCTGGATTGCCCGCACAGCGAGCCGATGAATCCAGCCGGTTAATTTTCGCCTTTGATCACGCGGTTCAAGCGCGCGATCAATCCACGAGTCGGACGCTCGCTACTGATCTGCCGCGCCATCATAGTGAATATCGCTTCCATTTCTTCTGTGGAGTAGCTTGTTGTCGGAGGGTTAACGCGCGCTTTGATGTCGAGCACGATGAGTGGAAAACGAATCTTCAGCCCCGCGGCTTCCAATTCTGTGTCACGAATTTCCCAATGAATAACCGGCGGTTCCGTGCCCTTTTGAAATGCGGCGCTCACGTTCGGCTGGGTGATCTTGCTGGGCACTTGCGCCAATGGCTTGCCTGTCAATTGGGCGATTTTCTGGCGCGTTTCTTCAGCCAACGTGTAATTGACAATGCCGGTGATGGTGTTGTCAGCCTTGGCGGCGGTGACGGTGTAGGTCAATTGGCCGCGCGCCTCTTCGGCCTCGTGACAATTGCCGGTTACCGGTTTGGCTTCGGTTGTGAAGACGGTCGGTTTGGCGCTGGCGGATGGTTGCTGTCCGCAGGCCAGCCCGCCCAACGCCAACAGGCAAGCGCCGGTGAAAACGACCAGCAGTGTTTTGGTCTTCATGCGCGGCATTTTCGCTTGGACAGTGGAAAACCGGTTTGCCGCGAGTCACGCCCGGCTGGCCGGGCGTGACTCGCACAAGACGGACAAGGACTATTGATCTTCTTCGCCGTTAATCGCCCGGTTCATGCGCGCGACGATGCCGCGGCGCGGGCGGCCCGCGTTGATCTGCTTGGCCCAGTTGGTGAAGAGCGCTTCCATCTCTTCTTTGGTGTACTTTGAGTCCTCGTTGGGGCGCGCGTTGATGTCGAGCACGACACGCGTAAATTTCAGCTTGGCGCCCGCCACGTCCAAATCAAGGCCCGTGAGTTCCAAATGAATGATGGGCGGTTCGGTGGCTTTCTGGAATTGCGCCACCACATCCTTCCGGGTCACGTTGGCGGGCACTTGCGCCAGCGGCTTGCCGGTCAGCGTTGCAATACGTTGGCGCGCGTCATCGGGCACTTGATAGGTGACGGTGCCCGCGACGGTGTCGTCGCTGTTGGCCGCCGTGACGGTATACGTCAGTTTGCCGCGCACCTCTTCGGTGTCGTTCACTTTGCCAATCGCCAGTTTCGGCGCGGTCGTGAAAGCGGTTGGTTTAGGCACCGCCGCCGGTTTTTGCGCGAAAGCGAGAGCGCTCAAGACCAGCAGGAATGCCGCGGCAAAGAAAATGTGTGAGAGTTTGTTGTTCATATTCGACCTCAAATTGCCTCCTTCAAGGCAGAAAAAAAGTTTGATAAGAGGGGGTACTTCGACGCGCCAGCCAGAGTGGCGGGCACGTCGCGGTGTTTGAAGACCGCGTTAGAGTATGAAAGCCAGGAAACGGATGCAAGGGCCTGCCGCTATAATTTTCGCGGCCCGTCTTTGCACACGGCCCGCGCTCGACACTCCGCATGACGCAGGGCATGACGCAGCGCTAATCACTACCTAAGGCAGCAATCTCACTTGCCAGGTTACGTCACATGACTTTAACAAGACGGATGAATAATGGGGCTGGAAAAACTACGAGGGGTTGAATGTTACTGACGAAGTTCGCTGGCTTGCCGGCATCGTGCGGTGGAGTGAGCCACTGAATTAATCAATGAATAGAAGCTGGTGCCAACAAGCGAAACCGATTCAAATTTGCCGGGGATTCGGTTCTGGTTAACGCGAAGCACATAACCGAAAACTCCCCAGTGAGCCCAACTTTCGCCTTATGTGCTTCGCGCCAAACTCGGAGCGCTACACGCGGCAGGCACGCTTAGGTTTCATTATTTCCCGGAAAAACTTCCGTGCCGGGCGCAAAAACCGATTGACTGCCCGCTGCCTTATCCGTACACTCCGCCTTCATTTTTACTCCCCACCTTCTACACACACGGTAATAAAGACCGCCACAACCAAGTGCCCTGTAGTCCAACTTGGTTACTATCCGACCCCGCTGAAAGAATAAGTCCCCGCAACTTTGTCGGCGCAAAGTCATTGGCCGCGCTCGGCGGCAATCCGATCACCTCACCAGTTCGAACCGTTGAGCGTAGCGCGTTTCGCCACAGGCCCGCCCACAGGCCTGCGAGCGCTAAGCGCGCGCCAGTCACCAGCGCCTGAACCGCACAACCTAAACAAGGAGATTTCAACATGCAGCTTCGTAAATTCTTCGTTCGCCTCGGGTGGGGTGAGGCCATACTATTGGTGCTGGCACTGACTGGTCTGGCTGCCGAGCCAGGTTTACCATTGCCCGATAGCACGGAGGTCAGCACTTTGCGGCCCGGTTCCGTCCTGCTCTATCCCTACTACACTTCAAGTTCCGCCAACGCCCAACAGAACACCCGCATCACGGTGACCAATACCAGTCTCACGCAGGCGGGCGTACTGCACCTCTTCTTCATTGTTGGCAGTAATGGCAGCGCGGCCGATTCCTATATTTGCCTGACGCCCAATCAGACGGCGGTCTTTCTTGCCAGCGATGTTGATCCTGATTCGACTGGCTATATGGTATTCGTCTCAGTTGATGAGAACGGCTGCCCGAACAATAACAACGTTTTCACCGGCCAAGGCTTCGTCAAATTGGCGAGCGGCCAGCAAGCGGCGTTAGTCGCGGAGGCCGTCCCGGCCGTGGCTGCCAGCCCAGCCGATTGTACGGGCGGGCAAGGGGCCGTGCTCAATTTCGACGGCGTCAATTATGGCCGTCTGGCGCGCACGCTGGCGCTCGATAAATTGCGCAGCCCCGTTGATGGCAATGCGACGTTGTTGATTCTGAATCGCCTCGGCGGCAGTTTGAGCAGCGGCGCTGCCAGCCTAGGCACGATTGAGGGGATCGTCTCAAATCAAAACGCCGAGCAATATCCCTTCAGTTTCCTTTCCGGCAGCGCCCAATTCACGCAAACCTTCTCGAATACTTTTCCCAGCTTGTCACAGCCGTTGAACAACGTGCTGGCGTCCGGAATGGCGGGTTGGGTGAGGCTGGCGAGCGCGCAAGACGGCGGTATGTTCGGCGCGGCGCTCAGCTTCAATCCCAATACTGCTGCTAACAGCCGGGCCTTTGCGGGCGGACGCACACTGCGCAAACTCGCCTTGGCAACCAGCGCCAGCCTGACGATCCCTGTCTTTCCGCCTGTTTGCTAAGGCCCATCATCACGAGGAGGAATAAATCTCATGCGTAATCTCAATCAAATGAAAAACTATTTCGTGCTCACTGTGGCGTTAGCGCTGCTGGCCGTGGGCGCGCAAGCGCAAGGCTTACCGCTGGCCGCCGCGACCGAAGCGAGCGATGCCAAACCCGGTTCGGTGCTGGTCTACAATTTCTTCACTTCCAACAGCGCCAACCCGGCCAGCCAAAACACCGAACTGAGCATGACCAATACCGACACGGTTGCCAGCGCGACCGTGCATCTATTCTGGATCAACGGCGCGACGGGCAAGGCGGTGGACGCCTTTATCACGCTGGCGCCCGGCCAAATCGCCGTGTTGTACGCGGTGGATATTGTCCCGGATGTGCGCGGCTACGCGGTGGCCGTCGCGGTGGATGCAGCGACCGGCTGTCCGGTGCAATTCAATCACCTGACCGGCGAGGCCGATGTGAAACTGGCGACGGGCCAGCGCACGCGGCTCGGCGCAATTGCCTTTTCGGCGCTGACTGCCACGCCAGCCGTGTGCAGCAATGGCGCGGCGACGCTCAATTTCGACGGGGTCAGTTATAACCGCGCGCCGCGCACCGTTGCCCTGGATACGATTGCGTCCAATGCCGATGGCTACAACAGCTTGTTCGTGCTCAACCGGCTGGGCGGCGATTTGACGCCGGGCGGGAGCGCCGCCACGCTCGGCAATCTTTTAGGTTTTCTCTTTAATGACGTGGAGCAGAATTTTGCCTTCAACGGCACTGGCGGTGTGCAATCTGTTCAAACTCTGGGAAACAACTTCCCACGCGTTGCAGGGACCTTCAATACGCGCATCTCTGCTGGAGTCTCAGGCTGGCTGAAGGTCGCTACAGCGTTCACCAATGATTTCGGCGTGCTGGGCGCGGCGCTGATTGCGAATTCCAACGTGGCGGGCTACAGCGGCGGCGGCAATTTGCAAACGCTCTCGCTGGCGAACGCCGCCAGCCTGACCATTCCTGCCTATTCGCCGACGCTGCTGGCCGATCTTTCCATCACCAAGACGCACGCGGGCGATTTTGAATATCTGGGTAACGGCTTTGGCTACGGCTATGAATTGGTGGTCAATAACGCGTCCAACAGCAGACCTGTGCTGGGCGCGATTACCGTCACCGACAATCTACCCGGCGCGCTCACGCTGGAAGGCTTCACCGGCGCGGGCTGGCAGTGCAGCGGCCTCACCAATATCACCTGCACCAACAGCGACGGCGTGGCGGCGGGCGCGAGCCTGCCACCGTTGCTGCTTTACGTGAAGATCGGCGCGGGCACACCCCTCGGCGCCAACAGCATTACCAATACCGCCGCCGTTTCCATCGCGCCCGCGCTGGAGAGCGATCTCGGCAACAACAGCGCCAGCGATCCGGCCTCGGTGCGCTGCCCCTATCTTGAATTATTCGACCCGCTGCCGCCCGATGGCATGTTGGGCACGCCCTATACCCACACCTTCACGGCGACTGGTTACGAGGGCGGCGTGAATGCCTTTACGCTCGACGCCGGGACGCTGCCGCCCGGCCTGACCCTCGCTGCGAGCGGCGTTCTGAGCGGCACGCCCAGCGGCGGCGGCGTTTTCAATTTCACCGTCAAGGTCACGCTGGATGGCGTGTGCAGCGTCAGCCGCGCCTTCACGCTGCGTGTGGTCAACACCAATCCCGGCCCCAACGTCAGTCCCGTATTGCCGCCGGGCAGTCCCGGCATCACCTTTAACAACGTGACAACACCGGGCGCGACCACGGTCACGCCGATTCCGGCGCCCGCCGCTGGTGTGACGCCGCCGGGCTTCACGCTGGCGGGCCTCAACGTCGCGTTCGAGATCACGACCGACGCCGTGTTCAGCGGCCCGGTGGTGGTGACGTTCAACGTGCCGTCCGACGTGCCGCTGGCGGTTTTCAACACGTTGCGCATTCTGCACAACGAAGGCGGTGTGCTGGTGGATCGCACCATCCTGCCGCCGAATCAGCCCGCGCCCAATTTTGCGGCGAAGCAGATCAGCGCGCTGGTCACGTCCTTTTCGCCCTTCGTGCTAGCAAGCGCGTTGACCGCTCCGGTGCTGGCCGTCAGCGCCGCGCCCAATCCGTCGGTACCCGCGCAAGCGGTGAACGTCACGGCGCAAGTCACCAACGGCGGCGCGCCGGTGACGTTGGGCACGCTGACATTCAACGAAGGCGCTGCCACGCTGGCCGGGCCCTTGCCGCTGGACGCCAACGGGCGCGCCGCTTTCAGCACGAACAGCTTGTCCATCGGTGCGCACAGCATCACGGCGAGCTATAGCGGCCAGACGTACTTTCTGCCCCAGAGCAGCACGGTTGGCGTCAACGTAACCTGTCCCACGCTGACGGTCAGCCCGGCGACATTGCCCAACGCGAGCAGCGGAGCGGCTTACAACCAAACCCTGAGTGTTGCGCCTGCCGGGCCGTCCACCAGCTTTGCGTTGACGACCGGAACGTTGCCGCCCGGGCTAACCCTCAACGGTAACGGCATGTTGAGCGGCACGCCCACGGCGGCGGGCAATTACAGCTTCGCCGTGACGGCCACCAGCTTTGGCGCTTGCACGGGCACGCGCGCCTATTCGCTGTTGGTGACCGGCACTTGTCCCGCCATTCAGATCATGCCGCCGGTGTTGCCCAGCGGCACGATGGGCACGCCTTACAGCCAGACGCTCAACGCGACCGGCCCGCCGGGGGCTTATACCTTTAGTGTCGCCAGTGGTGCGCTGCCGGGCGGTCTGACGCTCAATGCCGGCACGGGTGTGCTGAGCGGCACGCCCACGGCCAGCGGTTCGTTCGTCATCACGCTCAAGGCGACGAGCGCGGGCGGTTGCAGCGGGACGCGCGTTTACGTGCTGACGATGGCTTGTGCCACCGTCACGCTCGCGCCGCCTACGCTGCCGGGGGCGCGGGCGGGCACGCCGTACAGCCAGCAACTGTCGGCCACGCCGGCGGGCAGCTACAGCTTCTCGCTGCTGGTGGGCGGTTTGCCCCCGGGCCTGAACCTGAGCAGTGCGGGCTTGCTCGGCGGGACGACCACGGCTGTGGGCAGCTACAACTTCACTGTGAGGGCGGCGAGCGGCAGTTGCAGCGGCACGCGCGCTTACAGTATCGTCGTGGCGCGTTAAAGCTGGCGTGTTGCGTGGGGCGAGCCTTGTGCTCGTCCCACGCACTCAGCGCGCGCACCAAGCGTAAAAACTGTGGCAAAAAACAACTGCTCATCTCGTTAGTACTTCGTCAACTAAGTACTTTGAGAGAAAGCGGACAGCAACACGTAGTAACGATTTCAATCGTTAGGCCCTGGCAGTCCTGGCCGCAGCACAAAACGACTAAAGTCGTTACTACGTGTTGCTGTCTGCTTTCTCTCAAAGTACTTAGTTGACAGTGTAGTTAGCATCATGACCCCACCACCACCCGCCGCGCACCGCCGCGCAACCTTGCGCATTGGCGTAGACACAGGCGGCACCTTCACCGACTTCATTGCCGTGTTGGGCGCGCGCCAACTCGCGTTCAAAATCCCTTCGACGCCGCACGCTCCCGCTGAAGCCATCCTGCAAGGTTTGGCGCGCATTCTCAGCGAATTGGCTGGTGAGCAATTCGACCCGCAGATCGTGCACGGCACGACCGTCGCCACCAACGCGCTGCTCGAACGCAAAGGCGCACGCACCGCGCTCATCACCACTGCCGGGTTTGAAGACGTGCTGGAAATCGGCAGACAAGCGCGGCCCGATCTGTATAACTTCAACGGCACACGCCCCGCGCCGCTGGTGCCTGCTGAATTGCGCTTCGGCGTCAATGAACGCATCGCAGCCGATGGCAGTGTGTTGACGGTGTTGAGCGTGACCGAACTGGCAAAGCTCACACGCCAGCTCAAACGCGTCCGCGTCGAATCCATCGCTGTCTCGCTGTTGTTTTCTTTTGCACATCCGGCGCACGAACAAGCCATCGCCGCCGCGCTCGCCGAACTCAACGTGCCAATCTCAATCTCGCACGAAATCCTGCCCGAATACCGCGAGTACGAACGCACCTCGACCGTCGTCATCAATGCTTATCTCGCCCCGCTGGTCAGCCGTTACCTGCAACAACTCGTGGCTCAACTCAATTCCGAATTCCGAATTCCGAATTCCGCGCTTCGCATCATGCAATCGTCTGGCGGTTCGATTTCCGCCGAGACTGCCGCGCGCGAACCGGTGCGCACGATCCTCTCCGGCCCGGCGGGCGGCGTCGTCGCGGCCACGCGCTGCGCCGCGTTGGCGGGGTATGCCGATGCGTTGACCTTCGATATGGGCGGCACTTCGACCGACGTGGCGCTGTGCCAGGGCGCCCCGCGCACGACCAACGAAGCGCAGATCACCGGCCTGCCCGTCGCCGTGCCCATGCTCGACATTCACACCGTAGGCGCGGGCGGCGGCTCGATTGCTTATGTAGACGCGGGCGGCGCGTTGCGCGTCGGGCCGGAATCGGCGGGCGCTGATCCCGGCCCGGCCTGTTATGGCAAGGGCCGTCTTCAAGACATCAGGGCCACCGTGACCGATGCCAATTGCGTGCTCGGACGTTTTGCGGGCGGCGGCTTGTTGAACGGTGAAATGAAATTGGATGAAGCGCGCGCGGCGGCGGCCTTGGATGAATTGGCGGCGGCAATGTCGAAAGCTTCGGCGCAACGCGTCACGCGCGCGCAGGCCGCGCTCGGCGTCATCCGCGTCGCCAACGCGAATATGGAGCGGGCGCTGCGGCTGGTTTCCATCGAACGCGGTTACGATCCGCGCCGTTTCACGCTGGTCAGCTTTGGCGGCGCGGGCGGCTTGCACGCGGCGGCGCTGGCCGAAGCTTTGCGCATCCCGCGCGTGCTGATTCCGGCGAATCCGGGCGCATTCTCGGCGCTGGGCGTGCTGCTGGCCGATGTCGTCAAAGATTATTCGCGTACCGTGATGCTGACGGTCGAAGCGGGCGATGCCTTGCCGCGCAGCGTGGCCGCCGAATTCGCGCGCATGGAAAAGCAGGCCACGCGTGATTTGCGCGCCGAAGGCTTCAGCGCCGCGCAAAGCCAACTCGTGCGCGCGCTGGCAATGCGTTATCGCGGCCAATCATTCGAGTTGGAGATTGCCGCGACGGGCGATGTGTTGCGCGCCTTTCATCAGGCGCATCAGGCGCGCTACGGGCACGCGGACGCGGGCAAGGCGGTCGAGATCGTCAGCTTGCGCTTGCGTGCGATTGGCGTGACGGAAAAGCCCGCGCTGGCGGCGGCTGCGCGAATCCGCAAGCATCAAGCCAAACCAGCGCGCACCGCCGAGGTCGTGTTGACGGGCAAGCCCGTGCGCGTGCCGGTTTACGAACGCGAAGCGTTGGTGCCGGGCGCGCAATTGGCGGCTCCGGCCATCGTGGTCGAATACGGTTCGACGACGCTGCTTCCCGGCGGTTGGCAAGCGGGCGTGGATCGTTGGCAGAATCTGGTACTCGCCAGCTAAATCAAGTTTGGAACATTGGTAGAAACTGGGGCACTGGCAACCAGGTGTTTAGAGTTCAAGCTTTATCTTTGAGGGTTGTGCCGCAGGCGCAGCCCGCGCGCCAGCGGCCCGCCCGGACAAACAAAAACATGAAATCTAAAATCTAGATCCTAAAGCGAAA
>JANOWX010000499.1:0-3593 GCA_031418175.1 Acidobacteriota bacterium
TTCATCAAACGCGCGCTGGCCTGGAATCCGAACGGCTTGCTCAAAGGCGCTAACAACATCGTCATTGCGGGCATGCACGCGTACATCACCTGCGACAAAGGGCTGGTCATTGTGAATATCAACGATCCGCTCAAACCGCAGGCTGTCGCGACGATTCCGTTGCGCGGCGCGAGCGCGGTGCAGGTGCAATTCCGTTATGCTTTTGTCTGCGATGCTGAGGGCGTCAAGGTGCTGGACGTGACCAATCCGGCCCAGGCGCGCCTGCTTCCCGGCGCGGCGGTCAAAGTCGAAGACGCACACAACCTGTATCTCGTCCGCACCTACGCCTACGTCGCAGCGGGCAAGCAGGGGCTGGTAATTCTGGACATCGAAAATCCCGAAAAGCCACGCCTGGATCAGACATTCAATGCCAATGGCGCGATCAACGATGCGCACGATGTTAAAGTCGGGATGACCAATGTCAGCTTGTTCGCTTACATTGCCGACGGGCATAACGGACTGCGCATTGTGCAACTGACTTCGCCCGAAGAGACGCCAGGGCATTACGGCTTCAGCCCGCGTCCGACGCCGCGGCTGATCGCCACCGGCCACACGATTGGCCCTGCGCTGGCGGTTTCGGAAGGCATTGACCGTGATCGTGCGATTGATGAGAACGGCAATCAGTTGGCGGTCTTTGGACGGCGCGGAGCTAGGCCATTCAATTACGACGAGATGATGCGGCTGTTTGCCTGGAAGACCAGCGGCGGGCAGTGGCAATTGTTCAACGTGCCGGAGATCAATGACAAGAACGTAGCGGTCGTCTCCGGTATTAAGCAAAACCGCGATATTCGCGCGCGGTATGGCCCGCCGCGCAAGATCATAACCACGGCATTGGGCAAATGAGGCGGCAATGAAGCTGAAGCTCATCACAATTGCACTCTTCGCGTTGGCGCTGCCAGCGGCGTTGGCGGCTTGGCCGCAGACCGCCAACACGCAGTCGGAAAGCACGCTCATCATGCTCAACGTGCGGGGAGTGCGTGAACGCGGCGCAGTGCGTTTCGATCATCAAGCGCATCAGGGGCGGCTCAATCCCGACCCGAATGCGGCGTTCAAAGCGAGCGCGACCGCATCTTGTGCGGGTTGTCATCATTCCACCAACGAAACCGGCGTGCCGCAATTGTGGAAGTGCACCGTCTGTCATCAAACAGAAGGTAGGGCCGAAGGCAAAGGCGCGGGCCAATACGTCAACAAACGCTGCGGCCAGCAATGCGAAACGGCGGGCAATCCGAAAAATTGCCAATGCGATGAATTGTATTTCGAGCGCGCCTTTCACGACAGTTGTATCGGCTGTCATCGCGCCAATAACGAGCAAACGCGCGTCAATCGTGCCCCAACGACTTGCAGCGGTTGTCACGCGGCGCGGCAGTAACCCGAACCGCTAAGCGCGAACCGCTAAACGCATGGATATGCGAAGACTAAAACGTGGCCTCTTGGTAAGCATCTGCGGCTTGGCTGTCGGCGGCTATCTGGTCGCGCGCGCAGCTAATGCTGAATTCGCGGTCAGTGCCAAAGGCGCGCAAATGCCCATGAAAGGCGGCAAGTTCCCGCACGGGCAGGCGGGCAAGCAAGACTTAAAAGGACATCGCGATTTGAGTTGTGCGGACTGCCATTTGATCGGTTCGCAACCGCCTTATGCAGTAACTGGCAAGCCGAGCCCGAACGTCAATCCGGTCGTGGCGACAGCGTTTCCCGGTCACGCGAGTTGCGTGGCGTGTCACAACTTCGCGCTGATGTCGTTTGCCAAACCGGCGTTTTGCGGCGTCTGTCATGAACGCAACGCCGAATCGCCCACGCAGCCGGGTGTGTTCGACAAGTTTCAGACCGCACGGGCCGTCAGCGATTTTGGCATTGGTTTTTCGCATGTGGCGCATCGGCAGACCTTGCCGAATGGCCTGACACTCGCACCCGCTGGTGATCGCACGAATTCACTGGCCAAGGCCCAATTGCAGACCGGCAAGGCCCCGCTGTGCACGGATTGTCACCTGCAATTGCAAACGAGCTTTGCACAGTTCAATCAGAACGCTCCAGAAATCGCGACAGAGACTGGTCATCCAGCCTGCTTCACTTGCCACCTGGAAAAACCGTCAGGCCACACGCCGCAATCCGGTAAACAATTCCCTGCACGCAATGACTGCCAAGGATGTCATTCGTTATCAGATGCTGGCTCTCCAAAGCAGCGAACGCCGGGCTTGTTTCAACATTTCAAAGTCGCCGAGTTCCGCCATCTGGATCACGAGTTGGATACGCGGTCGGTCAAGAAGAGCGAGGCGCGCGCGGTCAAAGCACGGGATTATTTGTGCGCTGAGTGTCATAGTGCAACGGCTCAAGCGGTTCAATTGAATGACATCAAAGCGCCGGGGCTTGGTTCCTGCACGGCTTGCCACAATGATAAGCGCAGGCCAGGTTTGCCTGAGCCGCTGAGCGCGGCGGTGTTGCGCACGCTCAGGAACAATGATTGAAGTGCCCAGCGGAAGAGCTTTATGAGAAGCACGAGGACATACAGAGTAAGCGCGTTGGGCTGTGTGGCGCTGGCCATGCTGGCGGGGTTGTTTGCCTGCCGCAGTTCGCAACGCACCGCAGCGCCGATGGCTGAACAAGCCGCACCGGCTGTCGCGCAAGCTTCGCCGAAGACAGCGCAAGCTTCCGGCGAGGAAGCCAAAGTCGTCACCGAGCGGCGCAAGGGATTCTTTGATCACCTGCGCAAAGAGCATCGCGTGAAACCGGCGGGCCCGTTGGAAAGCTGTGCGACTTGTCATACACGCGACAAGGAACAAGCGCTTGACACCAAATTGAAGCAACCGGGGCGGCGCACGGCGACCTGGTTGCCCTTCCACGATGCGTGCACGCAATGCCACGCGGCTGAGGCCTTTCAACAAACCGCGCCGGAAACCTTGGAGAAAAGCCCTATGTGCGCGTCTTGTCATCGCGGCGGGATTACCCAAAACAATCAGGCCTTGCTGGTTGCTTATCCGGGCCGCTTGAATGAATTCGGGTTGTTGGGCATCGCGGGCGAAGCCAAAGGCTTCTCGCATAAAACGCATATGGATGCGAAGAAACTGGGCGCTGAGGCGGACAAAGCCAAATGCGCAACCTGTCATCGCTTTGACGGACAAGGCGTGCAGGCTTCGTTTCCGCGCCATCAGGAATGCTTTTCATGTCACGTGCATCAGGCCGAGCAGAAGCTGGGCGATTGCAGCGTCTGCCACATCAACACGGCGCTGGCGGTCGGGTTTAATCGCGGGCCTGAAATTGCTTTCAAAGCGTTCAGGTTCCGCCACAGCCCCGCGCATTTGAAAGCGGCTTCTTGTGATCGCTGCCATCGCACGCAAGAGCCGGTGAGCACGAGCCGCGTAGACATTTTGAAAATCAGCACGGGCCAGGGGCAGCGCCACACTTCGGCGTGCTGGACATGTCATAAACAAGCAAAGGAACCTGTTTGCACGAAATGCCATACCGCCCCGCCGCCCGCGATTCGGGCTGCGCTGAATTGAACCTGACAGGAGCAGCAAGTGTTTGACAAAATTCTGGCCGAGATGCGTGCCCGCGTGGGCAAC
>JANOWX010000500.1:0-5789 GCA_031418175.1 Acidobacteriota bacterium
TGAAGAAGCCGTCGAACTGTGGGTCAAGGCCGGTGCGCCGCGCGAACGCGTTTTGAAATTTGGCCGCAAGGACAACTTCTGGCAGATGGGCGAGACTGGGCCGTGCGGGCCGTGTTCGGAGATTCATTACTACATGGGCGAACACCCGGAAGACCCGGCGTTCAACAAACCCGCTTACGTCAACGGCCCCGGCGACGACACCATCGAGATTTGGAATCTGGTCTTCATGCAATACAACCGCAGCGAGACCGCGCCCGGCCAATACAAACTCGATCCGCTGCCCGCGCCGTCGGTGGATACGGGGCTGGGATTGGAACGCACCGCCGCCGTGTTGCAAGGCGTGAAGTCAAATTACGACACCGATCTGATCAAGCCGATTATTGAATTCACCGCTAAGCTGGCGGGCAAGGAATACAAAGCGGAAACGGCAGAAGGCTTTGCCATGCGCGTTGTGGCCGATCACGCGCGCTCGACTGCGTTTGCGATTGCTGATGGCATTCTGCCCGGCAATGAAGGGCGGAATTATGTGTTGCGGAAGATTATGCGGCGGGCGATTTATAACGGACGCGAGAACCTGGGCTTTAAGAATGAGTTTTTCTATCAAGTTTGTGAGTTCGTGATTGATTTCATGAAGGAAGCGTATTCGGAATTGGAGGCGCAACGCGGCTACATTTTGAAGATGGTGCGGCTGGAGGAAGAGCGGTTCATTTCAACTTTAACGGAGGGTGCGAAACGGTTTGAAGAGCAGGCGAGGCAAGTAATTGGAGAATCAATTGAGGAGGCTTTAGAAAGTGTGCCTGTAGAAAAGGCAACAGAGAAACTGGACGAGTTTTTCCAGCTACAAGAAAACGAGATATACGAAACTAACACTGCCTACTCATTCGACAAGACCGACAAGGTTATTTCTTTAGAAATCGAAATGTCTGATGGAGCCAAAATTGTAAAATCTCCTGAAGAATTATCAAACCTTGAAAAGCGTGAGGTTCAAAGAGTTGAAGAGAGGCATCGGGTTTTCAAGCCAGCACGTGAAGCTATGGAAAGAATGCGGCCCTTACTAGAACACCGCGAAAGAATACGTCCGATCATAGAGCAATACGAAAGGCTAAATGCGGCAAAAGATCTGATAGAAAGTGCCAAATTAGTTAAGTCTTTTGCCTCTTTGTATGACACGTATGGGTTTCCTCCAGACTTAATTCGAATTGGGTTAGAGAGGTATGGTTTTCAGATTGATGAAGAACAGTTCAGTGATGCATTCGCAGAAGCCCTGCAAGAGCTTCAGCAAAGAGGCGTTAATACAAAGGTAGAAGGCAAAACTAAAGCGAAGCCGCTATACACCGGCATCTACGAGCAGAATGGGAAATCAGAATTCAGAGGCTACGAAATCACAACCGTAAATAACGCGAAAGTCATGGCCTTGATCAAAGGCGATGAAACTGTTCAGTCGTTGCAAGCAAGCGATGAAGGCGAAGTCGTCATCCACCAGACGCCGTTCTATGCCGAAAGCGGCGGCCAAGTTGGTGATGTTGGCACTCTGACAGGCGAGAACTTAAGCGCGACGGTCCTAGGCACCAATTCACCTGTGCAAGGCTTGATCGTCCACAAAGTCAAAATTGAAAAAGGCACCTTGAAGGTTGGCGCTTCCGTCACTGCCCAAGTGGATGACGAGAAACGTGACGCCACCCGCCGCAACCACACTGCCACACACCTAATGCACGCAGCCTTGCGCGAAGTGCTGGGCACGCACGTCAAGCAAGCCGGTTCCATCGTCGCGCCCAATTACTTGCGCTTCGATTTTTCACACTATCAACCGCTGACTAGCAGCGAGATTGCAGAGATCGAGAACCTGGTCAATTTCCACGTCCTGCGCAACGAACCCGTGCAAACGGATGTGCTGGCGATTGAGGACGCGATGCGTTCGGGCGCGATGGCGCTGTTTGGCGAGAAGTACGGCGAGAAAGTGCGCGTGCTGACCGTCAACGGCGCGGAAGGCATTTTCTCCAAAGAACTCTGCGGCGGCACGCATGTGCGCGCGACGGGCGACATCGGTTCTTTCAAGATTCTCAGCGATGAAGCCATCGCTTCGGGCACGCGCCGCATTCGCGCTGTCACCGGCAAAGGGGCGTTTGAGCGCTTCCAGCATACAGAACATCTGCTGGCCGAAGCGGCGGGCAAGCTCAACGCCGTCCCCGCCAAATTGCCCGGCGAGATCGAACGGCTGCAAACACAACTGCGCGAGCAACAGCGCGAGATCGAACGGCTCAAACTGAAACTGGCGCAAGGCGGCGGCGGCAGCGCAGAGCAAATCACCGAAGTCAACGGCCTGAAAGTCCTTGTTCGCAAGGTCGAAGACCTCGGCAAAGACGGACGCCGTCAACTGGCTGACTCACTCTCGCGCAAAATCGCGCCGGGCGTCGTCGTCATCGGCGATGTCGTGGATGGCAAGGCTTCGCTGTTGGTGATGGTGTCGAACGATGCGCTTGGCCGCGTGCAGGCGGGCAAGATCATCAAGGCGCTACCGGGGGCGCGGGGCGGCGGCAAAGCCGATTTGGCGGAAGGCGGCGTTGAGTTGGATCAATTGGACGCTGCGTTGCAGGCTGTTGTTAAAACAGTTGAAGCAATGCTGGCTTGAAAAGGAGTTGCTTATGTCTGGAACGATTTCTGTGAGCGAGCGAGTCGCGCATGAATTGCAGGGACTCAGTGAAGCCAAGCTGCAACAAGTGGCTGACTTCGCGGCTTTTCTCAAACGGCAGGAGCGCATCAATGAACTGGCGGAGTTGGAAGCGATAGACGACGAAACGCTCGCTAAACTTTATGCCGATGCTGCAACCGAAGACCGCGAATTGGCAGAGGAAGGATTGACTGATTACGTGCGTGGGTTGGAGAAAGAAGACCGATTATGGACATCAAGCGTGGAGAAACCCGATTACTGTACGCACTTGGCATCAAGCTCACTCCGTAATTTGAGCGGCTAACCAACTGACAATTGACTGAGAATTGAAGGACGACGAATGGCTGAAAAACCCAACCTCATCGAACATCTCTCTTCCAAAGAAAAGAAACAGGGCTACGTCACCCGGATGTTCGAGACGATCTCGCCCAAGTACGATTTCATCACGCGCTTTCTCTCTTTCGGGATGGATGGCGGCTGGAAGCGTGACCTGATCGAGATGCTGCAACTCAAAGGGCACGAGCGCGTGCTCGATCTGGCCTGCGGCACGGGCGACATCACGTTTGCCGCAGCGGCGCGTTTACCACAAGGCGAAGCCGTCGGCCTCGACATCACCAGCGGCATGATCAAGATCGCCAACGAGAAACGCGCGCAACTGGGCATTCAGAACGTGCGCTTTGATCTGGCTGACATCATGAAAATGCCGTATCAGAACGCCGAGTTCGAGCACGTGACGGCGGGCTATGCGTTGCGCAACGTGCCTGACATTCCCGGCGCCTTGCTGGAAATCAAACGCGTGCTCAAACCGGGCGGACGCTTCTTCTCGCTCGATTTCGGCCATCCGCCGTTCAAGCTTTACGACTGGGCGTATATCAATTATCTGATCGTGGTCGGTTCGCTCACGGGCATTGCGTTGCACGGCGATGCGGATGTGTATCGCTACATTCCCGAATCGCTCAAACGTTATCCGGGGCAGCGCGGCGTCGTGACGCAAATGGAACAGGCGGGCTTTGTGGATTGTGGCTACCAACAATTCATGGGCGGCATTATGGCGATCAATTGGGGAACGAAACCAAACAGCGTAAACTGATGGCAAGGAGGTTGTATGACGTTTGCCAAAGAACAACTGATTCGTGAGATTGAGACGCTGCCGGATGCGAAAGTCGAGCAGGTCGCGGTTTTCGTGAATGGGCTGAAAACAAACACGGCTGAAAGCGACGCGCTAACCGTTGAGGCGTTACGTGCGCAGATGGCGGAAGAAGATCGCCAAATTATGGAACGCGCTGCGCAATATGACCCGACCGCGCGTTATTCGCTGGCGGAATTGCTCGAAGGATTCACGCCTGAGAATCGCCATGACATTGTTGATTGGGGGCCGCCAGTAGGGAAAGAGGTGTGGTAGATGACATACATTCCTGAGCGCGGCGATGTTGTTTGGATCAACTTCGATCCACAAATGGGGCACGAGCAAGCGGGTCGTCGCCCGGCAGTCGTACTTTCCGATAGTTCCTATAACGACTTGCTTGACTTGGCAGTGGTTTGTCCGATCACTTCTCGATCCAAAGGCTATCGCTTCGAAGTGATCATTCCGCCTGGGCTTGCCGTCCGGGGCGTCGTGCTTTCCGATCAAATCAAAAACATTGATTGGCGTGCGCGTCAGGCGACATATCTTTGCACCTTGCCTACGCTGGTGGTTGAAGCGGTACGCAACAAAGTCCGCTCACTCGTTTAAACCGATGAACAACCTTGTCACTTCAAACCTATCGCATCATCCGGGCCGCACCTTTGCCAGCGTCGTCGGCGTGGCGGTCGGCGTGGTACTGGTCGTGTTGACCGTCGGTCTGGTGCGCGGCACCTTGCGCGAAGCCGGGCGGCGCGGCGCGAATGCCGGCGTCGAAATTATGTTGCGTCAGGCGGGGCAGGGGCTTTCACTGACTTCGGCGGACATGAACATTCCGTTGACCGAGGTTGAAAAAGTGCGCGCGGTGCCGGGCGTCGCTTACGCCCTGCCAGTGGGCCAGAACCTGGAGCTGGGCAGCGGGTCGGGCCTGGGGCTGCGCCAACTCGAAGGCATCAACTTTGCAGAATTCGCCGCTGCCACCAAATTGCGCATCATCGCGGGGCAACCGTTGCCCGCCACGGGCGATGTTGCGATCATTGATTTCAAAGAGGCCGAGAGCAAGAAGCTGAAAGTCGGAGACACCTTTAAGGCCTTGGAAGGACGCAACCTGACCGTCGTTGGAATTTACGAACCGGAGATGGGCGCGCGCGTCAAAGTGCCGCTACCCACCTTGCAAGAGGCGTTGGGCACGCGTGACAAATGCTCGATGATCTTTATCAAATGCGCCAACCCGGCGGAGCAGGAGGCCGTCGCGCAACGCGTGATCGCACAATTGCCTGAATACAGCGTGATTTTCACGCGCGAATTGCCGCAGATGTTTGCGACCGGCTTCAGCGGCTTCAACGTGTTCCTGAATGTCGTCGCGGGGCTGGCGACGATCATCAGTTTGCTGGTCATCCTCTTGACGATGTATTCGACTGTGACCGAACGCACGCGCCAGATCGGCATTTTGAAAGCGCTGGGCATGTCCAAAGCGGGCATCGCGGTGGTGTTCGAGAAAGAAGCTTTGTTGATCAGCGGGCTGGGTGTATTGCTGGGGCTGGCGGTGGCGCTTACCGCGCGCTACTTCCTGGTCAACAAGCTGAATTGGAAGATTGAATTGGAACCGGGCTACATCATTTACGCCTGTCTGGGCGGCTTGTTGAGCGGCGCGTTGGGCGCGCTGTATCCGGCGCTGCGCGCGGCGCGGCAAGACCCGGTGGATGCGTTGAGTTATGAATGAGCGCGCTTGCCGCTCGTTTGGTTTGCGGCGTAAACTGCCATCGGCACGAAAGACTCGTAGCTGGAGAAATTCGTTTATGACAACCGCTTTACCTGTGATGGAACTTGAACATCCTTTGCCGCCGCAGGGAATACTGCCGACGATGTACGATCTGCCGTATGAGGAGGTGGGACAACTCGGTATGCCAGATTTATTTCATGAATGGCAAGCGCGTCTGCTCAGTGAAACCTTTCAGCCGCCCGCTTTTGCGCGCGAAGAAGTTTTCACGGCCAGCGATC
>JANOWX010000501.1:0-4185 GCA_031418175.1 Acidobacteriota bacterium
CTTCGACAATGACGATACCGGGCGAAGGCAGTTTGTCTGCCAGATCAATGGCGGCTTGTTGCAATGGGCGCGGCGTAGGGATGAAATCGAAAAGCTGTTTGAAGCTGAGCTTTTCACTCGGCTGCCCCCAACCCATCCAGCCCAAGCGCGCCAGTGCCTTTTGCGATTTGGACTCTGCCTCAGACAGATAATCGGCCAAGGGCTTTGTCGGGAGCATGTCAAAATCTTCGACCAAGTATGGGAAAAAATCGCTCGACCCAATCCAGTCTGCCACGGAAACCAATCCGGCAATGTACATTGACGCCGAATGGTCGCAGCCATGCGGAATCGCGTCTTTCGATACGCCGAGCACCTCTTTCAGCGTCAGCGCCAGTTCCAGGCGAATCTGTTTCCACTTCGCCCCTACGCCAACGCCAGCGTCAGGATAACGATTCATCAGTTCGTGACTGGTTGGGAAAGTGCCGTGATGTCCGCCGATGATGACTGAAATACGGTTGGCCGTATCAGTGTCAATCTCAAATTCATTGATCAGAATCTCCGGCAATTCACCCGCGGTTACCCTGCCGTGCGGACAGTCATTGGCTTCGATATTCGATGGCTTGCCGAGTTCCTCATAAATCTTGAACAGGTTTTTGGCTTCCTTGCGAAGCTGGAATGCGGGAGAAGCTTTTCCAAGATCGTGCAACGCGGCAATGTAGGTGATCCACGTTTCGGCTTCCGATTCAGGCAATTGCAATGATTCGGTTACTCGACGCCGCGCCGCTTCCGGCAACAGGTTGCGCCACATTTCGCGCGCGACGACGGCTACATCTAGCATGTGGCAAATCAGCGGATGGAATGATCGTGAGCCGTTTTTCTCCTTCGGCAATTTTGCCCAGAGCAAATAAGGGTTAGTTGCTGTCATTTTGGGAACCTCCGATTGAGAGTTGGTAGGTTGAGCACATAGCTTCGATCTCTTCCCGAATCGCCTGCCGCAACTCCTCCGGCTGCACCGCCTCCACATGCGCCCCATACTGCATCACGAACCGTTTCACCCCATCCAGCGCCGTCACCTGCATCGTCAGCTTCAATCTGCCATCCGGCAATTCCGCGAGCTCTTCGGTCGGATGGAACTTGCCGCGTTCGCGCATCCAGCGGGCTTGGTATTCGTCAAAGACGAGTTCGACCGTGAGGGGCTGGCCGCCGCGAATCATGCCGAAGCCGGAGTTGAGATAGCCTACCAACTCGAACCCGGCGAGCCAGTCGAAGCCTTCTTCCAAGACGGTCAATTCGCGGATGCGTCCGGCGTGAAAGTCGAGAACTTTACCGCGCAGGTGATCCCAGCCGATCAGGTACCATTCGCCCAGATGGTTGCGCAGGTGCAGTGGGTCTACGCGGCGGCGGGTCAAGGCGCCGCGCGAGGCCGTGAAGTAGGCCATTTCGAGGCGGCGGCGTTCGCGGCAGGCGCGGCCCAGGCGGGCGAAGGTGTCGGGGTTGAGTTCGCTGGTGGCGGCGGCTTCGAACGAATGCGCTTCGGCCAGCGCGGCTAAATCAATCGAGACAGTTTCGGTCAGGGCGCTGATGACTTTGGCGAAGGCTTGCTCGACCGGTAGGGCGATGGCGGTGCCGCGATATTGGCGCGCGAGTTTTTCGGCCAGCAGGATGGCAATCAAATCGCCTTCCAGCAATTCGACGGCGGGCAGCGCATAGGCGGGCTCGGTGTAAATCCAGCCGCGCAGTTCGTGCGAATAGCCGAGCGGCAGTTTCAACCGGTCGCGCATGAAATCGAGTGTGCGCTGGGCCGTCTTGGTGGTGGTTTCAAAATGGGCGGCGATGCTGGTGGTGTTTGGATGACGGCCCGCGCGGATTTGATGGTCAATCCAGAAGGTGCGTTCCAAATGGCGCAGATGCTCGCGCTGAACCGAAGCAGTTTTCGTTGCTGTTTTCATAGCGGTAGTTTTAGCAATACCGGTTGGACATTTAACGACCTAGACCAAAGAAATTTGCGGGCGCGCGCGCAGAGACAGACTTGCGGCACGTTTCTGCGCCTGTAATGGAGCGGGGCTTTGGACGTATTCACCAATTCGAGCAGTTTGGGTTGGGCGGTGCGCGGCGTGCGTTCGATCACGCGGGCCAGGCCGTCTTTGTTCGGGTAACGTTTGCGTAGAATTTCCGCCGTCAGTTTTTGCAGGCGGAAATAAGCTGCCAGGTGGATGCGCGGCGTGGGTTGTTGCGTCTTGCTCTTCATAACGGGATGCAGTGTATGCAGGCAGCGAGACAAGGAATGTCGCGGCGGAAAAATTGTTGCGCTGACCGTTGGAAACTGGGGCGTGCGGGTTGTTAGAGTCTTGGGGCTGGCCTCCCGCTGGCCTCCCACTGGCCTCCCACCGGCCTTAGCTGTTTGGCAAATGATGATCCGAGGCAACCGGATACTGCTTGGCTGCGGGGCGGATTATATGCGCGGGGCGCCGGATGTCGAGGTTGTAACGTAGAAGTTGAAGGCGCGGCGAGACGCCCCGCTGACGATGCAAATAAACAAAGTAACCACGCAGCCCTGGCAGCACTGCGCTCCCCGGGCTGCGTGGTTACATGTATTCACAGGTAGTTGATTAGTAAAGTATCTGCATTGACAGCTATTTTCTCTTGGCCTATAAAAGCCCGGCTATGGCATTGATAACAACAGCCGAGGCGGCAGAAAGGCTTGGCGTTCATCAAACGCGTGTGCAAGTCTTGATCCGTGCAGGCCGGTTTCCGGCGCAGATGATGGCCGGGACATACCTGATCAACGAAGAAAACCTTGATCTGGTCGCTAATCGAAAGCCCGGCCGGCCGAAAAAGCCAAGTGCAGGCGAGACAGTAACGCAAGTGCCGAACGTGAGGGCGCGGGCCACGGCAACGAAGCCGAAGACGAAGTCGGCTAAACAATGTGTGAAGAAAGCGAAAGGCGGAAAATAACTATGAACGACGAACATCTGGCAATAATTTTAAGAGGCATCCAAGCGCGCCTTGAAATCGCACTCAGGCAGGCATCAGAGAGCTTGCCAGAGGAAGAGCGTTTAATCCACGCCGTCCACGTCACCGATGCTTGTGAGCCGTATTTGTTGCATTTGCCTTGTGACGATGATGCGCACTGGGCTGAACGACTGGCGTTTTATCCGATTGCTCTCAACCCGGTCGCCAATCTCATTGATGAGCTTGCACACGAGATTAGCCGGCTAACGAATGTACCGAAGAAACCAGCCTCACCCGTTAGGGCGCACAAGAAGGCCAAGCCCGCGAAGAAACGCGCCGGGAAGAATGGGAAGAAGCAATGAGCAACACGCAAATCGCACTGATGTCCGCCAGTGTGGCCGTAGCCTTGATCGTCGCGCTCTGGGGCATCACGGCGACCTACACGAACCGGTTGGTTGAGCAATTCAAGTTGAATGCCAGCCAAAGCGAAACCAACACGACGCGCCTGATCGAACAATTCGAGCGGCGGATGAGTGAGAGCGCCAGCCAGTTCGAGAAGCGCATGAGTGAGAACGCCAGCCAGTTCGAGAAGCGCATGGATGAACGTGACGCTAAGCTGTTGGCCCGCATTGATGGGCTGGAATGGAAACTGAGCGGCCGGATTGATGCGCTGGAGGCGAAGCTCAGCGGCCAAATCGAGAACCTGCGGCTCGAAACCCGCCACGAGGTTGAGCACCTGTCCAGCCGGGTTGAGCAATTGGAACGCCGCGCGGCTTGAGTGTGACACGGGGCGAAGAATTGCGTTTTTGCCTTCGTAGCGTACCCGAATCGTACCTCCACGAATTACACCGTAGAATCAGGTTTGTAAGCGATTGAAAAGACTCGGCTGAACTTGAGGCGAAGTGGCGGAGAGTGAGGGATTCGAACCCCCATGCCCTTGCGGACGCCGGTTTTCAAGACCGGTGCAATAGCCATTCTGCCAACTCTCCGCATTGCCCATGAACGGTGGGTCAAAAGCGGGGCGATGCTAGCACGCGGCTGGCGGGATTTCAAAGTTGCCGCGCGCCCGCTGCGAAGATGCCAAGCAGCGTTGAATCGTGCTATCGTGCCCCGCAAAGCAGCAAACCTTCACTTCAAGTTTTACTACACAGGCAATGAAGTCGCTTTAGAGAAAGCGGACGGCACCACGTAGTAACGACTTTAGTCGTTGGGTGCTGCGGCCAGGACCGCAACGATTGAAATCGTTACTACGTG
>JANOWX010000502.1:0-6810 GCA_031418175.1 Acidobacteriota bacterium
CTTGGTTGTTCTGATTTAGCAACCGGCCCGCCGCAAACCAAAGCGCTTCGCCCAACAGCACACTCAGCACGCCGATGTACATCGGATTGCGCGTGTAACGGTACAGCCCGCGCGCGACCATCACCTTGGGCGGATCAAACACTGCGGGCGTGCCTTGGCCGGTGAAGGTGAAATGCCAGGCGCAATGCGCATAGATGGCCGCGCCCGCGCACAACAGCAACAAGCCGCCAACGTTTGCCGCGCCCACATGCGTGGGCGCGCGAAAGCCCGTCAATTCATATGGAAGCAACATCGTGACCGTGCCCGGCACGAGCACCGTAAACAACAAGGTCTTCAACAAAGTCATCGCAACCTCTCTCTGCAAACACAGCAGGCCGCCGCAAACACAACGGGGATGACCGCCTCGTCAGAGGGCAGCCATCCCCGCAATTTGTCGCCGCGCTTATTCGACTGGTTCAAGTTTGGGGCGTGCGCCTTGGTTTTGGGTCAACTCTTGTTGCCGCATCGCCGCCCCGCCGATAAAGCCGCCCATACCCATGGATTCGACCGCCGTGCTCGGCACGATCATCATCGCGCCTTTCTCCTTCAAGCCTTCGTAAAGCATGTTCATCGCGCGCAGGTGCAAGGCCGTGGGATTGTTCTGATACGATTTGGCCGCTTCCATGAACTTGTTGGCAATCTCGACTTCGGCTTCGGCGAGAATGATGCGCGCCTGTTTCTCGCGCGAAGCCTGGGCCTCGCGCGACATCGCGTCCTGCAAGGCGGCGGGGATGATGATCTCGCGCATCTCGACCGATTGCACGGTCACGCCCCAGGGGTTGGTGCGCTCGTCAATGATGCGCTGCAATTCATCCTCGATCTTTTCGCGCCCGCGCAGCAATTCGGCCAGCGAGGTTTTGCCGATCACATCGCGCAAGGCCGTTTGCGCGGCCAGCGAAACGGCAAGCTGATAATTCTGTACTTCGAGCGCGGCCTTTTCGGCGTCGTAAACCACCCAGAACATGATGGCGTCCACGCTGACCGGCACCGTGTCGGAGGTCAGCGTGCTCTCCGCCGCAAAATCTGTCACCAGGATGCGGTGATCAATCCAGGCCTTGACCGTGTCCACAAACGGAATCACCCAAAACAGGCCCGGCCCGCGCAAGCCCACGTAACGGCCCAGCCGCAGCACGATGGCGCGTTCCCATTGATTGGCGACGCGCGGCGACAGCATCGCAATGAAGCCCAGCAGCAGGCCCAACAGCACGCCCAACGGATTCGCCATGAAGACGCTCAAGCCCGCGCCAAAGAGCGTGGGCAGCAGGAACATCAGCACCGCCACAATGTTTAAGCGCGGCACGTTGGCAGGTGCATTGACGGGTTTATCTGATTTACTGCCTGACAATTCGAGACTAGCCATAACGTTATTCTCCTTTGGTGCGCTGACTCGACAAGTATTCGAGCAGATCGTCGAGCGAAAAGCCGAGCACGGCGGCCTCGGCAGCAAAGCGATCAGCGAGCGCGCGCAACTCCCGCTCGCGGTCGCGCCGTTTGGTAAAGAGCATCAAAGCCGCCTCGCGCGCTTTGACGAAGGTGCCCACGCCGCGCCGCGTTTCCAGCAAACCGGCGCGCTCCAACTCGGTGTAAACCTTAGCCACCGTGTTGGCGTTGATGCGCAACTCGACCGCCAGTTGCCGCACCGTCGGCAACTGCTCGCCCACGCGCAGCTTTTCGGTGGCGATGGCGTGGCGAATCGCCCGCTCCAACTGCGCATAGAGCGGCAGCGGATCGCTGGGCCGTAAATCGAAAATGAGATTGAACCGTTCTTCCATCATGCTTTGGGCAGCGGGTTTAAGCTTAACTTGTCGGCTTGTACTACGACAATGGTACAAGTCGGGTTGCAAGGAATTTTGCGATGAGAGGTGATGACTGGCACACTCGCTGAATCCTAGGTAAACTCGGATTGGCAATCATCGTCGTAGCACTTTTACATACCCGTCGGCGAAACGGACTTTGCAAAACAGCGCAGGGATTTGTTGCGGATACTTGAGCAAGCTATGAAAACAGAATTAGTTGCTGGCATGCAGCCGACCGTACTTCGTTGGGCGCGCGAATCGCTTGGGATGAGCGTTGAGGATGTTGCCCTCAAACTCAAACGGTCACCGGAGGATATTCTCGCCTGGGAAACCGGGGCGGCAGCGCCGACCTATGTTCAATTAGAGCAGCTTGCCTACAAAGTCTTCAAACGACCGCTCGCGGTCTTTTTTTTGCCCGCCCCCCCGCCAGAGGTTACGCCTACTCGTGAGTTCCGCACTTTGCCTACTACGGATTTGCAGACTTTACATAGCGATACTCACTTCCACATTCGGCGCGCGCAGGCTTATCAATTGGCTCTGAAAGAGTTGTTCGACGGGCGTAATCCCAGCACCCAGCAACTGTGGCGAAAGTTCGCCTTGAGCGTCGAGCAGCCGGTGAACCGGCAGGCTGTTGCGCTGAGAGCGGCGCTTGGGGTTTCCCTCGAACAGCAAATTGCCTGGAAGTCTGATGACGTCGCCCTAAAAGCTTGGCGCGAAGCCCTTGAAGGACAGGGGATGTTTGTTTTCAAGGCTCCGTTCAAACAAAAAGAGATTTCGGGGTTTTGCCTGTTAGATGAAGAGTTCCCGTTGATTTACCTCAATAACGGCACAACCAAAACTCGACAGATCTTCAGCCTGTTACACGAGGTTGCCCATCTGCTTTTCAGTCGTAGCGGCATAAGTAAATTTGAGAGCGATTATGTCCGCCACCTTCCGCTTAGGGAGCGCCGACTCGAACAGTTCTGCAACCAGTTAGCGGCTGAGGTGCTGATTCCTGCGGAAGATTTTGCCGCGCAGCTTCGGTTGTTGCCGGATGACGCTGAGGCCTTTCCCGAACACCTTTTTGCCCAGGTGGCTGGCCGCTATGGCGTCAGCCGTGAAGCCGTCTTGCGGCGCCTGCTTGAGCTTGGACGCGTGCGAAAACAGTTTTATGAACGGCAAGCGAAACGCTGGGCGAATCAAACAAAGACCAAGGGCGGCGGGAACTGGTATGCCACACAGAATACTTATTTGAGCGATCGTTTTGCGCGAGAGGTGATTCGCCGTCACTATCGCAACCAGATCAGCCTTGAGCAGGCGGCGGAGTTTCTTGGAGTCAAAGCGAAAAACTTTGCCGGGCTGGAACAGCTAATTCTGCAAGGAGCCCTTGCATGATCTACGTTTTCGACACGAGTTCACTCAGCCGCCTTAAGCATTTCTTCCCGGCCATTTTTAAGACGATCTGGACTGGGTTGGATGCCTTGGTAGCGGACGGCTCCCTCATTTCGACCCGCGAGGTGCTCAATGAAATCGAGCGTGGCGAGGCTGATCCCCACGTCAATCAATGGCTCAAAGCCCGCAAGCAAATCTTTACTATTCCGACGGCAGATGAACTGCGCTTTGTTGCGACGATCTTTCAGGTCGCCCACTTTCAAGCGCTCATTGGGCAGAAGCAAAGCTTGACAGGAACGCCTGTCGCCGATCCCTTTGTAATTGCCTGTGCCAAGATTCGCCAAGGCACCGTCGTGACAGAGGAACGCCTCAAACCTAACGCAGCCAAAATACCGAATGTTTGTGCCCACTTTGGCGTGCCTTGCATCAATCTCGAAGAGTTTATGCAAGCGCAAGGTTGGAGTTTTTGACCGGGAACAGGGAAGTCGTGCTTTGCTCAATCCACCACCGCCTATGACTGAATCAACCACCCCGCTCGCCGCCCTCATCATGGGCAGCAAATCCGATTGGGAAACCATTCGCCACGCCGCCGAAATGCTGACGCAATTCGGCGTGCCGCACGAATGCCGCATCATCTCGGCGCACCGCACGCCCAACCTGCTGGTCGAATTCGCCGAAGGCGCCGAAGCGCGCGGCCTCGAAGTCATCATCGCCGGGGCGGGCGGCGCGGCGCATCTGCCAGGCATGACGGCGGCGCACACGGTCTTGCCCGTGCTGGGCGTGCCGGTCGAGAGCGCGGCGCTCAAAGGCCTGGATTCACTGCTTTCGATTGTGCAGATGCCGGGTGGGATTCCGGTCGGCACGCTGGCGATTGGCAAGGCGGGCGCGACCAATGCGGCGTTATTGGCAATTGCGATCCTGGCCAATTCACGGCCTGAGTTGCGGGCCAAGCTGAAAACGTTTCGCACGGAGCAGACCGCGCGCGTGTTGAATGACAGTTTGCCTTAGCAGCCGGGCCGATTCAGTTAGGCTGGAAGCCAAAGAAATTCTGCCTTCTACATTCGGCATTCATCATTCTTATGCAGTAAACCAAGCCTGGCCCGCTGCATAAGAATGATGAATGTTGAATGTAGAAGGCAGAATGTTTTTCCACTGCTCTTGCGCTAACGCTCCGCCTGGATGCGCAGGCGGTACCAGTATTGAATCGAAATCCACCACGACAGGCCGAAGTAATACAAGGGAAAACTCAGTGAGCCTAGCAGCAACGCACGCGGCGCGGCCTGCCATTGCCACAACAGCACGAGCAACGCGATGGCCCAGCCAATCCCAAACAGATTCGTCAACAAACTGAAACGCCCGCCGCGCGTCGTGTAGAGATACCGCGAGGGCACAAAGGTCAGCAGCGCCAGCCCGACAATCAACGCCAACGCCCATTCACTCGGCCAGCGCAGCAGATACAAATAAAACGCAACGATGTTCCAGTACGACGGGAAGCCTAAAAAGTAGTTGTCAGCCGTCTTGGCCGCGACCTGGCAAAAGCCGTAGGCGCTCGCCAGCAGCGGCAGCAACAGCCACCACTGCTGAGCGGCGGGCAACAACTCCGCGCGCCAGATCAACAGCAGCGGCAAACAGGTGTAGGTTTGAAAATCAATCAGGTCATCCAGCCTGCGCCCATCGAAGCCGGGCAATACTTCTTTGACGCGCACGCGCCGGGCATACCAGCCATCGGTCGTGTCAATCACGGTGGCGCTGACCATTAAAAGAAACGCCAGGCGGAAGGCTTCATCGCTTCCCGCCCCGTTGGCGCGTATCAAAGCCAGCACGATGCCTGCCGCGCAGACCAGGCCGAGCGCGGTGTAAAGATGAGCAGACCAGGCGAGTAGCTTGTTGAACATCAGCTTTCTGAAACGGCCACGTTGCGTAACGGTTGCGCGCGATCCCAGCGTTGCGTCAGACGCGAAACCAGCGGCAAGGCGATCAAGCCAGTGAGCGCCGCCAGCGTCTTGTACGGGAAGAGCAGCGCGCCGTCGTTATACCAGCTTTGTGGCGTGCCCGGCAGTAGGGCCGCGAAAATTTCAGGGTAGGGAATAAAGGGCGGCATGCCAAACAGCGGTTCGCCGCCGCCCAGCCGCAACACCAGCGAGAGACAGAACGCGGTGATCGAACCGATACGATTGGCTTGCGGGTCGAACAGCGCGCAGACCAGTTGCGGAAAGAGCAGCACGAAAATCAAATCGCTGGTAAAAAACCAGAGCGCCTGCACGCTTTGCACTTTCAAGGCCATGACCGCCGCGAGCGCGCCCAGTGCGACGATGACCATGCGGATCAGCCGCGTCATCTGCCGCGCATTCAAATCGGGCCGCAACAGCCGGTGGCAGCAATTCCAGGCGAACATCGAAGCCGCCGACAAGATGGATGCACTGAAACTGGAAGTCACCGCGCCGATGATTGCGCCCAAGCCCAGCACCGCAATCAGCGGCGGCGTCACGTATTGAAACAACATCGGCAAGGCATCGGCGGGTTGCGCCTGCAAGCGTGCCAGCAATTCAGTGGGCCAGCGGTAGCTGAAGGCCGCGACGCCCAACAGCAGCGGCGGCACGGTGAAGGCGATGGTCAGCAAGCCGGCCAGCACGGAATGTTGCTGCGCGCGCGCCGGTGTTTGGCACGAGAGCACGCGCTGGAAATAACAATTCCACGGGATGCCGCCCAGCGTCAGCATCACGCTCACGTCCCACCAATTGATGATGGCGGGCGTGCTCCAATTCAAACTGGCATGAATCGGCGGCAACAAGCCTGCGCCATCGGGCCGCGCCGCCGTGTATTCAACCCAGGCGTGACCAAATCCGCCCACGGCATAAAACACCAATGGCAACGCGGCCAGCAAGCCCAGCGCGACCAGGACGAGTTGAAAGGCGTCGGTATAGGCGACCGACCACATCCCGCCGAGCATGGTGTAAGCCGTCACGATCAACGCCGATAACAAAATCGCAGTGCTCAGCTTCATCCCCAGCATCACGCCGAAGGTCGAGCCGATGGCGACCAGCAATTCGGCGCTCCAAAACACTTCGCCGAGTAGCGCGGGCAGAAACAGCACCGCCGCCCAGACTTTGCCGAAGCGCGCTTCAAAGGGATCAATCAGAGTGGTGAATTCGAGTTGCCGCATGCGGCGGGCAAAAAAGAGGCCGCCCAGAATCAGGCTGAGGCCGAAGCAGAGACCGCCTTGCGCGCCTGAAGTGAGGCTGGTTTTGTAAGTGCCCTCGACCGTGCCCAGCAGATAGCCGCCATCCACCCACGTCGCCGTCATCGTCAACACCGCCAGCCACAAGGGCATGGCGCGGCCCGCGATCAACAAATCGGTGGCGGTGCCGTCTTTGGCCTTGCGCGCGGCAATGATGCCGATGCCGAGGAAAGCCGCGTACATGCAGAGAACAGTTGCGAGAGCCATAGGCTTGATTGCCAGGAAGGAGTTGAGTTTGTCGTCTTTGAGGCTGCCTAGAACAATGAAAAGCGCGCATGGAGTTCAGGCTTTAGCCTGCGGTTTGGCTACGCAGCCTTCAGGCTGCCAGTCCGACTTCAGGCCACCGGCAGCCTGAAGGCTGCGTAG
>JANOWX010000503.1:0-2801 GCA_031418175.1 Acidobacteriota bacterium
CGAACGCTTGCGCCGACATCCACGTGCATCCGTCGGGCAAGTTCCTGTACGGCTCCAATCGCGGCCACGACAGCATCGTGATTTATGCCGTAGCCGCGCAGACCGGCAAGTTAGTGTTGCTCGGACACGAAGCTACACAAGGAAAAACACCACGCAATTTCGGTCTTGATCCGACGGGCCAATGGTTGCTGGCGGCGAATCAGAACACCGGCAACATCGCCGTCTTTCGTATTGACCAGCAAACCGGCAAGCTGAATTTTACTGGCAAGCAAATCCAAATCAGCGCACCAGTGTGCGTCAAATTCATTCCCGCCTTTACTTAAGCTATGACATCCATACATTCGACCAGAGTTGAACAGATTCAAACCGCCTTGCGTGAAGCGGGCCTCTCCGGCTGGCTCTTTTACGACTTTCGTCACAGCGATCCGCTGGCGTGGCGCATCTTGAAACTCGATCCGCACGCGCACGCCACGCGCCGCTGGTTCTATTTTGTCCCGGCGACGGGCGAGCCGGTCAAGATCGTCCACGCCATCGAAACCGACAAACTCGATGACCTGCCGGGCCGCAAGATCATTTACCTGCGCTGGCAAGCCTTGCAGGCGGCGGTTGGTGAAGCGCTGAACGGCGCGCAACGCATCGCCATGCAGTATTCGCCCAACAACGCCATCCCTTATATCGCGCGCGTGGACGCGGGCACCATCGAACTCGTGCGCAGCTTCGGCGTCGAAGTCGTCACCAGCGCCGACCTCGTCCAAGTCTTTGAAGCCGTCTGGTCGCCCGCCCAACACGCCACGCACGTCGAAGCGGCGGTCAAAGTGCATCGCATCATTCACGAAGCCTTCGCCGAGATCGCGCGGGGCATTTGCGCTGGTGAAGCGCTGACCGAATATGCAATCCAGCAATTCATGTGGCGGCGCTTTGCCGAAGAAAACATGCGCGCCGACGCCCCGCCCATCGTCTCCGTCAATGCCAACGCCGCGATGCCGCATTACAGCCCGAATGCCGCACGCCACGCGCCGATTCAAGCGGGCGATTTCGTGTTGTTGGACGTGTGGGCGAAGCTGAAACAGCCGGGTTCCGTTTACGCTGATTTGAGTTGGACGGGCTTTGTCGGCACTACGGTGCCAGAAAAGTACACGCGCATCTTCGACATCGTCGCGGGCGCGCGCGATGCCGCTGTCGCGTTCGTTCGTGAGAAGGTTGCAGCGGGCGTTCAGTTTCGCGGCGCTGAGGTGGATGACGTCTCGCGCGCGGTGATCGTCAGCGCGGGCTACGGCGACAACTTCCTCAACCGCACCGGCCATTCCATCGGCGAAGAAGTCCACGGCAACGGCGCCAACATTGACAACCTCGAAACGCCCGACAGCCGCGTGATTATGCCGCGCACCTGCTTTTCGATTGAGCCGGGCATTTACCTGCCGGGCGATTTCGGCTTGCGGTCGGAGATTGATGTGTATGTGGGCGAGGGCACGGTGGAGATTGCTGGACAGCCGATTCAGACGGCGGTGATTCCGATACTGGCTTGATCTGCCGGATTAAAGGTTTCGCTTCTTCCGTTGTTCGGTGATGTAACGCGCCGCCCGCACCGCCAGCGCCGCAATCGTCAGCGTCGGATTCTTTTCTGAAAACGTCGTGAAGCTGCCACCATCCACGACAAACAGGTTCCTGACCTCGTGCGCCTGGCAATAGCTGTTGAGCGCCGAAGTCCGCGGGTCTTTGCCCATCCTGACCGTACCGGTTTCGTGGCTGGCGAAGCCGCCCGGCTTCACTTCGTTTTTCAAAATCAGATCAGTCCCGCACGCCTCGAAGACTTCAAACACCGACGCGCTCATCTCTTTGAATAACGCCAAGTCATTCTCGCTCCACTGAAAATCAATGATCGGAATCGGGATGCCGTGTTTGTCCGTCTTGGCCGGATCAACGGTGACGCGGTTGCGGGCGCGCGCTTCGACCTTGCCCCACGCGCCGACGTGAAACATCGCCGGTTGCAATGCGCGCACGCGGTTTTTGTAAGTCGCGCCGAAACCCGCGACCTGTTTGGCGTGCGGCACCGAATCCCAATGATGATAATTGAGTTGCATGCCCCAGCCGCCGACGTAATTCTTCTTCCCGCCACGAAGGTGATTGAAGCGCGGGATGTAGGCGTGATCGGTCGCGCCATCGCCCGTGAATGTGTCTTTGGCAATCAAGTCTTTGAAATAGCCAAGCGTGCTGACGTTGACGTGTCCGCTGAGATAGCGGCCTACGACATCGTTGCCGTTGGCGAGTCCGTTGGGATGTTGCGGCGAAGTCGAATTCAACAACAAGCGCGCTGATTCGATAGAGGCGCAAGCCAAAACGACGATGCGCGCGTTCACGGTTTCTTCTTTGCCAGTCACGCGATTGATGAACGACACGCCCGAAGCGCGGCCTTCTTTGTTTACGATGACCTTGCGCGCCAGCGCGTTCATCCGCAGTGTGAGCTTGCCCGTCGCCAACGCTTGCGGAATCACCGTCACATCGCTCGACCACACGGCGCGCACGTCGCACACGTCCATGCAATGTCCGCAAAAGTGACACGCGCCGCGATTTTTTTGCCCTTTCAGCAACACAGCCTTGCGCGTAGGGATCAACTGAATGCCGATCTTCTCCAGTTTCTTTTGCGCGTAAACTTCAGAGCAACGCAGTCGCGGCGACTCAGCTACGAAATTGCCGTCGGGCAGATGCGGCAAGTTTTCTTTGGTGCCGAACACGTGCATTTCGCGCTCGACGTAATCATAAAAGGGCGCAAGCTCTTCATAGCTCAACGGCCAGTCTTCTTC
>JANOWX010000504.1:0-12626 GCA_031418175.1 Acidobacteriota bacterium
TTTGTCGGCACGTATCCGCCCCTTGGCATTGCCCTCGACCAGCTTGCGATGGGACGCGCGCATCTGGGGCTAGCACAACAACCAGACGATAACGCGCCGGACGCTCCTGCACAGCATCTGGCGCAAGCGGCAGACTGGTTGCAGCGCGCCGTAGACGGGTTGCGAGAGGCTGGGCAACAGCAATACCTCGCGCTCGGCTTGCTGGCGCGCGCAGCGTGGGCGCGAGTGGCGCAGCAATACGATCAAGCGCACCGCGATCTGGCCGAAGCCCGCTCCATCGCTGAACGCGGCGAGATGCGCTTGCACCAGACCGACTATCATCTGGAATCCGCCCGCCTCGCGCTGGCGCTGCACGACGCGGCGCCAGCGCGCGAACATTACGACGCGGCGCGGAAGCTGATTGACGAGACGGGCTACCACCGGCGCGACGGCGAGTTGCAGGCGATTGCGGATGCGTTGGAAAGCAGGAAGACTACTTGAGAATGGCGATGATTTTTTGGGCTTCGGTCAATGCGAAAGTGAGCAACTTCGGTAAATCAGTGACGGCGTCTTCGTAATCACACAGATTGCGCCATTCGTTCAAATCATGGAGCTTGGTCGCAACGCCTTTTTCGCGCCGCGCCTGAAAGTGCCTGCGCACCAGCGCGTGATCGTCGCCGTTGTAACGCAACCGCAAACCGTGGCGGTCACGGGCGTAATTGCGCGCGTGGCAAAACGCGGCGTAATAAGCGCGGCTGATCGCACAACGTAAGAAGGCTTCCTGACCAACGCTTGTCTCAGATTGTGTCTGTAAGAATCGCGCCAGGCTGAGATATTTCGTCCAAGCAAAATCCATAAGGTTACCGGTTGGCGTTCGCACGAAAGTCCAGGGTTACGTGCAAGAAGCCGAGCGAATCGGCGAGTTCGTCTTCATAACTTTCCCGCAGCCGTTCAATGGCAGCCCAGGCCTGTGCGTCATAATCAGGCTGCCGAATGTAAAGCGTCAGTGTGGTGTCATCCGTCTCACGATCTTCGTAAAGCTCCAATGACAACTCTGCTTGTCCGTCGAATTCGGCGGCGGTCTGTTCGCTGACCTTGCGCGTGAGCAAGTTGAGTTCAGGGTAGCGCGTCAAATAGTCGCGCACTGCTGCGGGATTAGGTACGCGAACGCCCGTGGCGCGCACCTCACGCAAAAGCAAATCAACTGATGGCAACGCAGGTGCGGCAGGTTCAAGCAATACGGCAGTACTCATAATTCACCTTCCTGATTAAATGCAACGTGATAGTACCATAGCGCCTGTCGAACCCTCTAGTCGTTCCAAGCCGAAGCCCGCGCCATCGCCGAACGCGGCGAGATGCGCTTACACCTGACCGACTTTCATCTGGAATCACCTAGAAGCGGGCCGCCGCGCGCTGGCGCTGCACGACGCGGCGAAAGCGCGCGACCATTACGAACAGGCGCGGACGCTGATTAACGAGACGGGCTACCATCGGCGCGACGGCGAGTTGGCGGAAATCGCAGCCGCATTGCAGTCGGGTTGAGCGTGTTGCGGGGTTACGAAATATCCTGCCAGCGGGCGGCAGGCACAAAGCGCGCGAGATGGCTGACGTTATGTGTAGCGACGGTGACGACATCGCCATCATCAATCAACAAAGCGGCTTGCGCGGCAATGATGACGTCGGCGTCCAACGATTGATCGATGGCAGTAGGCTTTCGCAGCTTCCGCGCCTGTGCCCAGAGTTCGGCGGCGCGCAACATCACGGCCCGGTTGATGGGCAGCAGGCCGAGGAAATTGATCGTGGTATCCAGCCGCGCCAGGCCGCGCTGTTTGTTCGCGCGCAGCAATTCGCGCCGCACTTCATAGTCGGCGATCTCTGAAACCGGCACCTGTGCGCCGCTGTGCAAACGATCCAGAATCCATTTATTGCAGGCGTCAGTCTGATCTGGCTCATAGGGGAACAAGAGGTGTTCGCCATTGGCGGCGCGGGTTTCGTTGAGCGCGTCTCTCAAATAGGCAAAGGTCTCGCACTGCTCTGCTTCATCATCCGCGTAGAGCGATTGGAGCGCAGCCGTGGCAGCGGCGACATCAATCGGTTTCAAGACAAGCCTGACTTGCGCGGACGGTCAAGCGGCAAATCTTTGGCAGCAAACGCTGCGGGTTTGGCTACAACTAGGCTTGCAACACTCATACTCATTACCTCCTGATTGAACAGTAGCGTGATGCTATCACACAAGCCAAAGCCCACACCATCGCCGAACGCGGCGCGCTGCGCTTGCACCTGACCGATTACCATCAGGAATCCGCCCGCCTCGCACTGGCGCAGGGCGACACTGAGAAAGCCCGCGTCCATTGCGATGCCGCGCGGCAGTTGATCAACGCGACCGGCTATCACCGGCGCGATGGCGAGTTGAAAGAGATTGCGGATGAACTCGAAAAGCTAAAGGCTATTTTGACCATGCGCGCTTCCTGCAAGGCTGTGTTGAGCAACAGCCCAAGGTTATCAATAGAATCCTGGTAATCGCACTTGTTACGCGCGAGGCGCAGCCAATCCAGCTTGGCCGCGACACCACGTTCGCGGCGTTTCATGAAATGCTGTTTCACCAGCCCATGGTCATCGCCAGTGTAACGCGGCAGTAACCCATGCCGGTCGCGGGCATGATTGCGGGCGTGACAAAAAGCGGCGTAATAAGCGCGGCTAATGGCGCTACGCAAAACAGCTTCCTGGTTCATTCCAGCGGCAGCTTGCTGCTGCAACGAACGGGCCAAGGCGAGATATTCCTCCCAGACAAAATTCATAAACGGTTCATTGCGGTAGCTGGTAATCAGTCATCACCCAAAAAATTCCGTTGTCGCCATCAAGCGCGTCATAAAATTCTTCGTTGATACCTTCCAAACGGTCATTCAGATTCGGCTCGTAACTCACTTGCCGAACATAAAGCGTCAGATAGCGATCATCAATTTCCGGGTCAACATAAAGCTCCAAAGACAAGGCCGCGTTCGCGGCAAACTCAGCTATCGTCAGTTCGCAGCCTTTACGAATTACCTGAACAAGGTCAGGAAATTGCTTTAAGTAATCGCGTACCTCTGCCAGGCGCGGAATCCAGATGCCAGCCACGCGCAACTGCTCCAACAGCAATTCGGCAGGCACAGTCGAAACAGCTTCTGCAACCAATGTCGCGCTCATCTTTGTACTCCTTCGCAAACGCGATTCACTTCGGAAACTGGCTGGCATCAATGCCCTGCACCAGCTTCAGCGCGTTCTTGTAATAGACCTTCTTCAAGACTTCATCCGGCAAATTGAGGCCGTACATGCGCCAGAAGGCGTGGCGGCGGCGGTAATAGGGGATGTAATCGTCCTTGGTCTCGAAGACGCGGAAGTAGTAGTGATACTCGCTCGGTTCGTAGGTGTCTTTGCCGAAGAGCAGCCGGTCTTGATACTTGATGAAAAAGTCGCGCGCGGCGTAAGGCTGGCGGCCAATTTCGGCCAGGACGGCGGCGACGTCTACGTAAAAGTTCGGGTATTTGTCGAACATGCTGCTCAGACGCGCGAGGTCGTTCCCGTGCCAGGCCATGTGGGCGAACATAAACGTCGTCTTCGGATGACGCGCGATCAGGTTGTCACGCTCAGTCATCAGCGTCTCGAACTGCGGATAGCGCTCGGGCGGACGGGCGCGACGGGGGAATTGTTTCAGTTCCAGCCAGCGTTCGTTGTCCTTGTCAATTGGATCGAAGAAGGCCGACGGTTCGCCGGTGTGGATGAGGATGGGGAATTTCAGTTCGGCGCACTTGTCCCAAATCGGATCGAGTTCGGGGTCATCCACTTTGACGCGCTCACCGTTCTTGCGCTTCAAGTCCATGCCGAAGCCTTTGAAAATCTTCAGCCCTTGCGCGCCGTTCTTGGCGTCTTCGGCTAAGCGCGCGGCGGCCCGTTGACCAAAGCCGGGTTCGTCAATGTCGCGGAAATCAATGTTGGCGAAAATGACGAAGCGTTTGGGATAACGGCCTTTCATCGCGGTGACGAGTTCTTTCAGCCGCGCGCCGGTTTCGCCGCTGAGGTTGACCATGACCTGCATATTGATCTCGTCCATCTCTTTGATGAGCTTGTCAATGCGGGCCGGATCGGTGAGCGCCTGATGACTGTGGATGTCAACCATCGGGAATTTGGCGCGCGTGGGTTTGGTCTCTTTGACGACGAGGGTGGACTTGGGATCGTACTCGTCAATCGTCAGCATTTCTTCGCGCGGGATGGGCCGTTCGCGTCCGCCTTGCGCCCAGGAGGGCAAAGCCAGCAGGCCAAGCCAGAAAAACAGGTTCAGTGTGCATTTGGTGGTCATGAACATATGAGTCTTATTTGGTCTCGGTTTTCGTCTCAGCTTTCGCCGGTTTCGCAGGTTTGATGGTGAAGACGATGTAATCGCCGCGCTTGCGGTATTCATCCACATTGATCGCGTCGAGATTGTCGAGCGGCACGATGGAGACGACTTTGTGAATCGCTTTGGGCAGGCGTTGCTTGGCGCGCGCGGCGGCGCCGAGTTTGAAATCGCTGTGAAAGGCGCCGTTGTAATGCACGATGACGGGTTTGGGCGTGTGTGCTTCGTTGTAGGCCGCCGCAATGGATTCGGCCATCGTTTCGTCTTTCACGCATTGGGCCTGGTAAAATTTTTCGACCATCGCGCGCTGTTTTTCCAACTCTTCTTTGGTTGGTTCCTTGGCCGGTTTCTTGTCATCCGCGCCGGGATGCTGGGTCATCACTTCGGTGAAGCGTTTGAAATAGTCATCCGGCGGACAGCTATTTTGCACGGCAATCAGCTTGCGCTCTTCGGCAGGCAAGGTGTCGAGCACGGCCAAACCGTTCCTGGAAACTTGCGAGGCATATTTGCGCGGGACATTGCCCGCAACGACGCGCCACTGATGCGCCTTCGCCATTTCGATCAACGGGCGATAGTCGGTGGCATAGCGCGGCCAGGGACGCGAGACCTTGAGAAATTCTTCTTCGGTCAGCTTGCCAGCCAGGTAATCATCAAGCGGCTTTTGCGTATCGCGCTCAAACATTTCCAAGGCTAGAATCACCGGGCGTTGGCGGCGTGCGAGGCCTTCCAGGATGGCGCGTTCCAACCGATGCGTCGCCGGGTCATCGTGCTGTTCGCCGACGAAAACGACCTCGGCGCGCGCGAGGTCGGCCAGCATCGCTTCAAAGTCGCTGAACTTTTTCTCTTTGGTGTCAAAGACGCGCTCGGGCGTGTAGCCGGATGAATTTTGATGTACGGATTGTGCGAAAGCCGTACTCGCCAAACACAGGATCGTGATCGTTAGTGATGCAAAAATTTTTCTCAATGCTCGAAGTCTCCTCTTCTGATTGCTGACAAAGCGCCTTTTTCTGCGGCAGCTTGCGACAACAAAGTGGCGTTTTGTTTGGCAGGAATGTCAGTATAAACGCACGAGTTGAATTTCAAAACCAGCGCGTGGCAATGCGATGAAGAATCTGTGGGTCAAGCTAAAAAAACCAACGGCCAAGCATCTCGAAGTGGGCCAATTGGGTGAAACGTTGGCGGCTGAATACCTCGCGCAATCCGGCTATCGGCTGGTTGCCACCAATTTCACGACGCCGATTGGCTACAGTTTGAGCGGCAGGCAAATCACTGGCGAGATTGATTTGGTGGCTTACGATGAATCGAACCGCCCGTTCACCTTGGCTTTTGTTGAAGTAAAGACGCGGTCGAGTAGCGAATTCGCCGCGCCCCAGGCTGCCGTGGATCGCCGCAAACAACGGCAGATCATCAAAACGGCGCGCATTTACCGGCGCTTGCTGCGGCTAACAGAAGAGCCTTTTCGTTATGACGTGGTGAGCATCTTACTGCATCCCGCAACACCGCCACAGATTGAACTCTTGCGCGGGTATTTCAGTGAGGCCTCGTTTGCACAGAGCCGCTGGCATCAGCACGAATTCTGAGGCGCCGCTAGCGCGAGTTTTTGCGAGGGCCCCGTTGACAAAGCGGTGTGGCATAAGCTAAAAAGCTGTTTCCGAACGCGGGAGTAACTCAGTGGTTGAGTGCGACCTTGCCAAGGTCGAAGTCGCGGGTTCAAATCCCGTCTCCCGCTCCAAACTTTCAAAAAACAACAAAAGCGAGCCGGTAAAAACCGCTCGCCTTTGTTGTTTTTCGGTACAGTTTTGTCCGCTTGATTGCACAAGCAGTTCACTGCGCTTGGGGCTGGGCAAACAGCGCAGCAAAAGCCGCACGTGGGTCAAGCCGCTGGGCCTGGCGCGTATCAATCCAATCGCCGACGACCTCCATCGTTTTTCTAACAGCTTGTTTCTGAACCTTTTGCTTGGCCCTGGTTTGTTGCCGCTCAATCACTTCTTCGCGTTTGATCAATTTTGCCTTCGTCATAATCTTCCTCCTTCGATACCTCTTTGGGTCTCTTTACCTACTAAATGACCTTTGGTCGCTTGATTATTCAACTTGTCTCGCCTCTTTTTTCAGGCCTCGCAAAACTTTAGTGCAATCACGATGCCACGAACTGCTTGTTGTGCAGGACTACTACCGATTTGGACTTAACTGTCGAGAAGGGTTACGGATAAATTGCCTGGCTGGATCATCAAAATACCATTCTTTTCAGGCACAGGCGACCGACAAGATTCTCAATGCAACTCGTTCAACGAAGTGGTGCATCAGAAGCGCCGTAAGCAGACGAAATAGGCTTAGACCAAATAAATAAAAAACTTGGCTCGGATTTTTCAGGTGTTATGCTAGACTGCAAGTGGAGCTAATCCTAGCCAATTGACTCGTTACCCCTGCTAATCCTCCTGAAGGAATCCCAGGTCAACCCAAGCAGAACAAATCAGACACTGCTTGCGTTACTAAAAACCAAGAGTCAAGGTCACCCTGAATTCACCGGTAGAACTTCAATGTTCGAGTTTGAACCGATTCTGGATTCTGGCAATTCACGATTTTGCCTGTCTTGGCACCATCGTGCGTTGGCTGGCCCAAACAACAATAAATTCGAGAAGGTGATGAATATGAGTAAAGCGAAACTGATTAAGAAAGATTCTCCGTTGCAAGAACAATTGCTGCAACAACGTAAACAACGCCGCCAACGGGGGAAGAAGACTTCTACCCCGGCCCGCACTGCATTTGAGATCACAACCGATTGGTTAAAGTCCAAGAGTAAAGATACGCCCAGCGCCCGTCAGGCGTTTGCCGCGCTGTTTGCTGAGCCCGACCCGCAATCCGCTTGAGTTAGATGAACCGTTCCAATCTCTCCGACCCAGGTGTGTTGCCCACACAAAGCTATCTGCCAACGACAAGGAATACAGTGATGAGCCTTAGGAATAAAGCCCAAGGCTCATCACTCCAACGCGGTAGTCCGTTTACCGAATAGCGAAGCCTTGCCTTGAAATCTTCAGTGCACACTGGTAATCGCTTCCGCCCAAACGTTCTCTCAGATACAATCCGCCCGCAATCAAATCGGGCGGCCTTCCGCTGCCACAGCTTCAAACAAGGAGATAGCAATGAGTAACCTTCAACCGAAGAAGGAACACAAGTTCACTTTCGGTTTGTGGACGGTCGGCAATCCCGGCCGCGATCCGTTTGGCGACCCCACCCGCGCGCCGCTTTCGCCCGTCACGATGGTCGAACAACTGTCGAAACTGGGCGCATACGGCGTCAACTTTCACGACAACGATCTGGTGCCGATTGACGCCACGCCCGCCGAGCGCGACAAGATCGTTAAGGAGTTTAAAAAGGCGCTGAAAGACAACCGCATGGTCGTGCCGATGGCGACCACCAATCTGTTTAGCGATCCAGTGTTCAAGGATGGCGCGTTCACTTCGAACGATCCGCGCGTGCGGCTGTACGCCGTCCAAAAAACCATGCGCGCCATGGAACTGGGCGCGGAATGCGGCGCAAAGATTTATGTTTTCTGGGGCGGACGCGAAGGCGCTGAAGTGGACGGCGCAAAGGACGCCTGCGACGCGATCAAATGGTTCCGCGAAGCACTGAACTTCCTCTGCGAATACTCAATGTCACAAAAATACGGCTACAAGTTTGCGCTTGAAGCCAAACCCAACGAACCGCGCGGCGACATCTACTTCGCTACCACCGGCGCGTATCTCGGCTTCATCAACACGCTGGATCACCCCGGCATGGTCGGCGTCAATCCAGAAGTCGGCCACGAGCAGATGGCGGGCCTGAACTTCTACCACGTCGTCGCCCAAGCCATTGAAGCCGGCAAACTCTTCCACATTGATCTCAACGACCAAAAGGGCTGCCGCTTCGATCAGGATTTGCGCTTCGGCTCCGAAGGTATCAAGAACCTTTTCTTCCTGGTCAAGCTGCTCGAAGACAAAGGCTACAAAGGGCCGCGCCATTTCGATGCGCACCCGTACCGCAGCGAGGATGCTGCGGGCGTGTGGGATTTCGCCGCTGGCTGCATGCGCAATTACCTGATCTTCAAAGAAAAAGCGCAACGCTTCAACACGGACAAAGACATCCAGGCGTTGCTGGCCGAGATTCACGCGACCGATCCGGCCTTCAAACCCGTTCCGCTCAAGTTCAATCCAAAACGAGCGGAACAACTCAAGAACATGCCGTTTGATCGTGTCGAACTCGCCAAGAAACGGCTGCCTTACGAAAAGCTCGATCAGCTTGTGATTGACCTGCTGCTCGGTCTGCGCTAACGATCAGGCCGGAGCTCCCCAGGCGTTCCGGCCTCACCCACTATATGCCCCAACACATTGAGCAAACCTCCCCGCCGCCCGTCACAAAAAAAGAAATTCTCGGCTGGTGCATGTATGATGTCGCCGATTCGGCCTTCACCACAGTGATCGTCACGGCTTTTTACGCGCAGTATTTCAGCACCATCGTCGTCGGCAACCAGCAGCGCGCGGATTTTCTTTGGGGCCTGTCGGCTGGCATCTCCGAAGTCATCGTCGCCGTGCTCGCGCCAATTCTCGGAGCCATCGCGGATTTTTCAGGCAGCCGCAAAAAGTTCCTCGCGGTCTGTGCCGGCGTGATCGTCTTCTTCACCGCCGCGCTCTTCTTCGTAGGCCCCGGCATGGTGGTACTAGGCCTGACGCTCTACATCATCGCCAATGTAGGCTTCGCGGGCGGTGGCGTATTCATTGACAGCTTCCTGCCCGGCATCTCCGACGAATCGAATGCGGGCCGCATCTCCGGGCGCAAGTGGGCGTTCGGCTACGCCAGCGGTTTGGTGAGTCTGGCGATTTGTCTGCCGCTTTCGCAAAACATCGTCGCCAATCCGACGGATCGGCAACTATTCCTCGCGCGTTTGATCCCCGTCGTCGTCGCGGTCTATTACGCCATCGCCGTGCTGCCGACGTTCTTCTATTTGAATGAGCGCAGCGTCAAACAAGTGCTGCCACCGGGCGAAAACTATCTGACCGTCGGCTTCAAACAATTCAAACGCACGCTCAAACACGTGCGGCGTTACAAAGACCTCTTCACCTTGCTGATCGCGTTTTTGATCTATAACGACGGCGTCGTCACGGTGATCTACTTCGCCGGGCTGTACGCCAAGAACACGCTCAACTTCACCGCGACGGAGTTCGGCATCCTCTTGTTGATTATGAACGTCGTGGCCGCCGCCGGGGCGGTGGGCTTCGGCTTTCTTGCCGATCGCATCGGACAGAAACGCACGATCTTCATTTCGCTGACGTTCTGGCTGACCGCCGTGATCCTGGCGTATTTAACCGAAACACGGCAGGGTTTTTATTTCGTTTCGGTGCTGGTCGGCGTCGGCCTGGGTTCCTGCCAATCAGTATCGCGTAGTCTAGTCGCGCTCTTCACGCCAAAACAGAACGCGGCGGAGTTCTTCGGCTTTCTCGGCATCGCGGGCAAGGCGTTGGCCTTTCTTGGCCCGATGATCTTCGGCACCCTCTCAGTAATGACCGGCAGCCAGCGCCCGGCCATTCTGTCGGTCGGCGCGTTCTTTATCGTCGGGATGATTTTGCTTTCGTTTGTGGATGAAAAGCGTGGCAAGGAAGCGGCGAAAATTCCGATTGAAGCGTAGCCACCCAGGAGACTAGGCACGCTTCACACATTCATACTCGCGCGCAGCTTGGCCGAAAACTTTGGCAACCTCTGGTTTGCGATCTTCCGCAGCATTTCCTCCCACGACAGGGCTGGCTTGGTCTTCCGCGCCCGCATCTCTTCGATCACGCTCACAACCTCGACGGTGCGACGTTCCAACAAAGCTGTCAGGAAATCATCCGGATGCGGTGCGGTTAGGCCAAAAGGCGCCAGCGCCTTCTTTGGGAAATGGCGCTGATTGTAGGTCAGGATGATTTGCGCCCCACCGTGAATGGCCGCCGCCAATACGTGAACATCATCTTTGTCTGGCAAGGTCAGACCTGGCATCCGGTGTTCGTAGCCTTCGATCAAACAGTCATCAATGGCCGCATCCATCTGCTTGCGCCGCCGCTCAATTTTGGCGGGATCAAGGTCGGGCCTGTCTGCAGCCAAATTCCTGCTCCATTCGTCGTGAATCCGGTTTGTCCAGCGCGGATAAACCAGTTCCGCGCTGCCGAGCGAGAGAATCAAATCCGTCATCACGATTGAATAGAGCACGTTCGCATCACAGACGACTACCAGCGGCGCGGCGGCTTCATTCATAAAGCCCCAACTCCTCAGCTTCTTCACGCATCTGCCTCAGAAGCTCCCGGCCGCGCTCCCGGCGTTTGCCTTTGTACGCCACCAGGTCCGACATCAGCACGCGGCGATGCGTACCGACCCAATGAAACGGCATTTCCCCCGCCGCCAGTTGCTTCACCAAATACGGCCGCGAAACACCCATGAACGCGGCGGCCTTTTCGGGCGAAACCGTTTCGTCTTCCTCAACCAGCCTGATCTTTTTGCCGTCCGCAGCTTTGGCGAACGCCTGAATCAGCAGGTCGAGCAAAGCCTCAGGCAGCGGCAGCTCTTTGCCCCGGCCCAGCTTGATGCCCGCAGTCTGGCCTTGCGCCAAAGACACCTTGAGCGCGGCGAGGTGCTGGCGGATTGCGGCAATCGAATCGGGCGAAAGATCGCTGACGCTGAAACTCAATTCCTGTCTATTGCTCATAACTTCTGCTCCTGAAAATGCATTGACGATGAAACCGGCCGTAGTCTATTTCACGGCAAAGGCATCTGCAATAACTGAAACGGCAGTGACAGAGGTGGGCTTGGACTGGATAAACGGTATGTACAGCCGGATTCAAGGATTCAAGTAACTTGCAACAAAACTTTCTACCGACGATAGCAATTTCTTGCGCCCGTTGCCTGGGTATGCGAGCATCAAATCAAGTGCAAATTTAGTGTATGAGGATTGTATGGACATGCTCAATCTTAACGAAGACATTCACTCCCTGTCGGATTTCAAGCGTCACACTAGCGAACTGGTCGAACAGATGGAAGAGACCGGCCGTCCGGTCGTGTTGACCGTCAACGGCAAAGCGAAGCTCGTGGTGCAGGACACGGAGAGCTACCAGAAGCTGCTGGATTCGCTGGAAGACGCGAAAACAGTACGGGCCTTGGCCAGCACCCGCAGCGGCAAGGGCCGACCTGCCCATGAAGTGCTGGAAGAGTTGCGGGCTATCCTCAAGCTTCCCGCCAACGCTAAAAAGCCGAAACGATGAGTTATCAAGTTGTCATTGAGGGCGAAGCCGAACAGGATATGAAGGAAGCTGCGCGCTGGATTGCGCAATCTGCGCCCGAAACGGCAGCGCTTTGGTATTTTGAGATCGTGGAAGCCATAGACAGAGCCTGAAAGACTCCCCGGCCCGTTGCCCGCTGAAAGCCGCACGTTCGGCGCAGAGATACGCCACCTTCTCTTTGGCAAATACCGCATCCTTTTTCTCATTGAAGACATCACCGTCAAAGTGCTGCGCGTCCGGCATGGCCGACAAGCTACGCTGAGGCCTGACTGGGATAATTAGCGACCGCGATCAACCCTACGCTGCAAGCGGCAACGACTCCGGTGTGATGTGCCGACCCAGCGCATTCAGCAATGAGGTCGTTTCTCCCAACGTCAGTCCCAAGCCGTCAATGCCGCCGCGCGCCGTCGTGATGTAATGCAAGGTGAGCGACAGGCCGCGCGGGTCTTCGTCCGCCTCTTCCAACGCGACGCGCAACAAAGCCGCCGCTTCTTCGGCATCCTGCGCCAACCGTTTCATCAGCCAATCGTCAAAGGTTACGTGCTGGCTCATCGCCCCTCCCGCTGCTGAAAGTCTGCCCAATAGTCACAAGCATTCTCGATGTCAGAAGCCTGTGTTGATTTATCGCCGCCACTGAGTAACAAGATAATCTGTTGCCCGGCGAAGGCAAAGTAAACACGATAGCCCGGCCCAAAGTCCAGACGTAACTCATACACACCAACGCCGACGGCTTTGTAGTCACCCGGATTGCCCGCGCGCAGCCGGATCAACCGCTTCTCGATGCGCGCAACCGTCTGCCGGTCACGCAACCCGGCAACCCATTCCTCGAAGGGGCAACCGCCCGTGGCCGTGTGATAAACCAGCGTCTCTTTGGGCTGCCCGTCAAACATTCGGCTTACGCTCTCTTTCTTCCCTTGCGTTGGACTTCGCTTGTACTCGTGCGGCAAGACCTGGGTACGCAGCGCTTCCAGCGTGCGGGCGTGGCAGCAGACGGA
>JANOWX010000505.1:0-7264 GCA_031418175.1 Acidobacteriota bacterium
TATTGGCCCGCCAAGCGTTGCATCTGCTTGCTAGGTGGCTCAAAGCCGCTGAAACCACAAGTTTTGGTAGTTGTGGCAACTCTTAGCGCTATCAACCGTCGGCAAAAGCCGACTGATTTCAAAGGACTTACACCTTAACCTGGCGCTCATGGGTAAAGAACCCGCACCACACTGAGCGTAAGTCCTATCAATAAATTTCCGGCGCGCCAACCGGCCGTGTGCGCCAGCGGCGGTGAATCCACAACCATTGCTCGGGCTGGCGGCGAATCACGGCTTCGAGCCGCTCGGTGTAGCGGGCCGTATTCGTTTGCACATCCTCTTTCTGGTTGCCGGTGTTGATCGTTTCGACGGGCGGCTCGAAATGCAGCCGGTGAATTTGCGCGGCTTCGTCCCAGAGCAGATAGCCGGGCAAGACGACCGCGCCCGTGCGCAGCGCCAGTGTTGCCACGCCCGCCGTGGTGCAAGCAGCGCTGCCGAAGAAGTCGCAAAAGACGCCCTCTTCGCGCGACGCGTTCAGGTCGGCCAGAATGCCGACCACACCACCCGCCTTCAGCGTCTTCAACACCTCGCGCACCGAACCGCGTTTATCAATGCCGCGATTGCCGAAACGCGCCCGGCGGCGTTCGGCCAACTCTTCAACCAGCGGATTGTCCACATTGCGTTTCAAGAACGACATCGGATGGCCGTACACCGAATGCGCGTAAACCGACAGCTCCCACGCGCCGATGTGCCCGGTCAGCAAGATCACGCCGCGCCCCTGCGCCACCGCGTCCAGATAGTTTTGCAGCCCTTCGTAAACGACGACCCGTTCGATGTTCGCGCGCGTGAGTTTGGGAAACTGGCTGACTTCGCCGAGCAGGCGGCCCAGGTTGCGAAAAACGCCGCGCTGAATTTGCGCGCGTGCCGCCGCATCGAGTTCCGGCAGCGCCAGCCGCAGATTCGTTTCGGCATGGCGGCGCAGATGCGGCAAGACCCGCTGGGCCAGCGCGCCGGCGGCTTGGCCGAACTTGAGCGCCAGTGTGCGTGGCAACACGCCCAACGCGTGCAGGATCAGCCAGGCGCTGGCGTATTCGGTATAGCTGCGCAGCCTGCCGCGTTGTGCAATGAGTTCCGCCAGGGTGTGTGGGCGCGGGGGTGTTTGATTGTGTGCTTGAACCGCTTGATACAAAACGGCGCGAAGCTAGCACGCGCCGTGAAAGGCTGTCAATTTGCCGGTAAATGCGCTCGTTACAATTTCAAACATAAGCCGCCGTCGCTTGGCGGTAGACCGGCCAGAGTGTCGCGCGGCTGCCGATGGTGACTTGCATGTCGCGCAACAGCCCGTCCTGCAAGCCGTAAATCCAACCGTGGACGTAAAGTTCCTGCCCGTTGGCCCAGGCGTCTTGGACGATGGTGGTTTGGCAGACGTTGATCGCCTGCTCGATCACATTCAATTCGCAAAGCATGGTGAGCCGCTGTTCGTCGTCCGCGCAGCGTTGCAATGCGGTATCGTACTTTTCGGCCACGTCGCGGATGTGGCGCAGCCAGTTGTCAATCAACCCGTGCCGCTGGTCGTGCAGCGCCGCTTTGACGCCGCCGCAGCCGTAATGGCCGCAAACGATGACGTGTTTGACCTGCAAGACTTCGACGGCGTACTGCAAGACCGACAGGCAATTGAAATCGGTGTGGGTGACCAGATTGGCCACGTTGCGATGCACAAACATCTCGCCGGGATTGAGTCCGACCAGTTGCGTCGCGGGCACGCGGCTATCCGAACAGCCGATCCAGAGATAGGGCGGCGTTTGCAACTGCGCCAGTTTTTCAAAGAAATCCGGCGTTTGCCTGGTGATCTGTCCAGCCCAGTCGCGATTGTTTTGCAGTAAGTCTTGCAGGTCTTTCATCGGCTCTCCAAGTTTCCTTGTACTAGCGAATTTATTCGCTGTGGCGTGTGACGGCGCGGAACGCATAAATTCGTTACTACGTGGGAAGGGCTTTGCTTCCCGCCATTGGCTGAAGGCCTGAGCTAGCGTCTCGACCGCCGCAATGTTTTTTTCAGTGATGACCAAATGATGTCGGCAGCCGTGTGCGTCAGCGCGCCAAAACACAGCCCGGCAAAGCCCGCCAGCATGTATTGCCGGTCAGCGCCGCGCCAATAGGCGAACACGTCGTTGCGCAATAGCAGGTATTGCTGCTCCCAGGTCGTTTGCACGCCGTGCATGTAGCTTTGCTGTATGTAAAGCACCACGCTGCCGGCAAAGGTGAACACGCCCAGGAAATAGACGATGCGAATGATGGTGCCCAGGATCGGCCCGTGCGAAAACTTGGAGCGGTGTTGGAGCGCGGCCTGATAGGGCTTCCACATAAACCGCAACGGCCCCCAACGTTGGTACGGACGGCTGTGCAAATCCAGATCGGGGCCGAACATCAGCCCGGCGAAAAGCATCGCGGCGGCGGCAATCAGCGCCAGCACAGGCGCTTGCCAATACCATTGGGCGGTGACGAAAGTGACGGGAGCAAAAAAGTAAGTGATGCGATCGTGCGTGTCGGCGTTTGGCATAGGGTTCGAGCGTTGCAAAACAGTTGCTTCGTGGTTCTTCGCGTGGCTTCGTGGGCAAAACATTTTCTTGAAATTCAGGGCTATTTGACGGTAGCTTGATAGCCGCTGCGATTGGCGCGTAACAGCACGCCGGCGCGCGAGGTTTGCACCTGCAATTGATGAAATTGGCCGTCGCGTTGTTCAGGATAAAAAGCCAGCGCGTAACTGGCGCGCATCTCTTCGGCCAGGGCTTTGAAAATCGGCGTGAAATCGCGCGCATCGGCTGAGAAATCTCTCCCGCCCGTTGCCATCACAATGCGCGTGGCGTCCAGCGGCGTGATCACGCGTTCGCGCGAGGGCGTGGCCGAAAGCATGTATGAAGGCAGCGTCATCGAATAGACCGTCACGCCGGCCAGATTGGCGCGGCGGATCAATTCGCGCCGGTCAATGATGCTGGCCGAATCGAAGCCGTCAGTGATAACGACGATCACACGTCGCACCTGGCGGCCTTTTCGTGTGCGCGGGGCGTTGCGTTCCAGCAAAGTAATGCCGCGATCGAGCGCGTCGTAAATGCGCGTTGAGCCTTCGAACCGATCCGCTTTGGCAAAGGCGTTCTCGATGCGGCGCGGATCGTCGGTGAAGCCTTGCAGGATTTTGACTTCATAGTTGAAAGCCATGGCCGCGAAAACCGAATCGCCTTTCATCAGCGTGGTAAACTTCAAGGCGGCCTCGCGCAAGGTGATGGTTTCTTCCGGTTTCAAACTGCCTGACAGGTCGAGCGCAAAGACGACGGCCAGCGGGCGCGAGATGGTGCTTTCGTCGTTGACCGTAAACAGATCGAGTTTGCGCGGCTGGCCGTTCTCGAACAATTGAATCTCGTCCGGGCGCAAATCGCGCACATAGTTTCCGTTCTTATCGGTGGCGACGACGTCCACCGTGACCAGGTCGGTTTCGATGCGCAACGTGATGCTGGGTTTTTCCTGTTCGGGTTTCGGTGTGGCGGGCACGGGCAGCGACCAGCCGCGTTCGCCGATGATGTGCTGCAAATCGTCCGGCTTGCGCTTTTCTTGCGCCAGACAAAACGGCGCACTGATGTTGATGATGATGAGGGCGCTGAGCGCCAGTGTCCCGAATTTCATGACAAGCTTGTGAGCATTCAACGGAGTTTTTTATGCGTTTGAATTTTATCAATCCAGCGTTCAGATACGCTGGCAGATACGCTGGCAGATACGTCACCACTGCCTTGCTGGTTCTGCTTGGTTGTAGCGCGATTTCAGGCAAAGCACAAACCGGCGCAACCGCCAGCGGCAAAGCTCCCAGCGGCATCGTCAAAGGCCGCGTGAAATTGCAAGACAGCAAAACGCACGCCGGCGTGACCGTGCGCGTCGTCAAGACCGCCAGCGTCGGCGTGAAGCCCGCGCGCGCGCGGCAGGAAGCCGAAGAAAACGCGCGCGAAGTGCAGACCGACGCCAAAGGCGATTTTGAAATCACCGGCCTCGCCACCGGCGATTACGTCTTCAGTTTTTCCAAACCGGGTTTCAAAGGTTTCTCTACGCGCAAGCTGGAGGTGTTGTCAGGCGAGACGATCAAGTTGCGCAGCGTGATCGAAATGGCGAAGGAAGGCGATCCTTACGCCGTCATCCGCGGCGCGGTGTTGTATGGCGTGGGCTTCACGTTGCCGAATGCGCTGGTGACGATTGAACGCATTGATGGCGGCAAGAAGTTCAAAGAGGAAACAGTCGCGCGCGACGGCGGCGAGTTTGCCTTTCGCTTGCGGGCGGACAAGGCGACCTACCGCATCACCGCCGTGGCGCCCGGCTTTGTCACTGCTTCGCAAGAGATCACCATCGAGAGCGACGAGGTGCGCAACATCGCGCTGACCTTGCAGCAAGTGAAGTAACCACCTGGGCGCGCAGGCATCCTTGCCTGCCTAGATAAAAGCCGCGCAGCTTCCTTCTCGCTGCTTTCGTTTCTTGCCAAGTCAGGGATAAGGAACGCTGCGCGGCTTTTATCTATGCAGGCAAGGATGCCGGCGCTCCCAGGTAGATCACTTCAACTTCGCGTATTCCTTCTTCGCCTCGATCAACACGGGCAAATCGGCGTCTTGCCACAGAGAATCGCTTGTCACTCCGCGCGCGGCGCGATTATAGTGGCACGCGAAAACGTATGCCGATTCCCATCTTCAATGCTCAGGGAGATTTGCCCGTAGGCGTTCATCGCGCCACGCTTGACGAAGTGTGCGAACGCTTCGGCAGGGAAACGTTGCAACGCCGGCTGGTCACGCAACGGCTGCGGCACATTTACGAACTGGCGCAGCGCACCGGCAAAGTGGAACGGTTCGTCATTTACGGCAGCTATGTGACCGCCAAGCCCGCGCCCAATGACGTTGACGTCTTCTTGGTGATGCGCGACGATTTTCTCCTGCCCGATTGCGACGAAGAGGTTGCCACTGTTTTTCAGCATATGCAAGCTCACGATAAGTTTGGGGCAAGCATTTTTTGGACTTCGGTGTCAGGCGTTTTGCTGGTGACGATTGATGAGTTCATTGCTTATTGGCAAACCAAACGTGAGCCGGGAAAACGAGGCATTATCGAAGTTATTGCAGAGGTATCAGCATGATTCAAAACGATCTGGAACTTAACGGCACACAGGAACGGATTGCCTTTTTTGCCAAAATCGTCGCGGAGATGCGCGTTCGCGTGCCGGCGGAAAACTACGCCGCGATGGCGGGCGGCTATCTGGCCGAGATTGATAAAATGCACGCCGAAGTAATGGACTACCTCAGCCGTCACGCCGGCGAATTGGAACTGACACAAGCAGCCTGAGTCTCACTTCACCTTCTCATATTCCTTCTTCGCTTCGATCAACACCGGCAAATCCGCATCCGCGTCCTTCCACAACGCAAAGAAATCCTGATACGACTGGCGCACTTTCGCCGTGTCGCCCTGCAACATTGCCGCGCGGGCCAGTCCGAGATGTGCGAGCGGATACAACGGCGAGACGGGTGACCAGCCCCGATGATCCAGAATCTTTTGAAACTCGCTGGCCGCCGCTGCGCCGTTGCGTTCGCCCAAGTAAGCCTGACCGCGCAGATAGTTCTGGTAGAAGTTGCTCACGTTTTCATAGCGGCTGGCCGCTTGCAGCATCTGGATGGCCTGGGTGCGGTTGCCGCGTTGCAGTTCAAGCGCGGCGCGGATCAGGGGCAGGTTGATCTCGTTGACGATGGTGTTTTTAGGATAGCGTTTGACGGCTTCGTCGTTCAGCGCCTGCGCCTGGGCCGCTGCGCCACACAGCGCCAGGGCGATGCCTGCTCTGAAGAAGGAGAGCGGGGTGCGGGGCAAGGCAGCCGCGCGGGCGAGGTCGGCGCGGCGCTGCTGGCAAAGCCCCAGGACGGCAGCCCACTCGGCATTCAACGACACAATCTCTCCGGCCACCTCCTGCAAATTGCGCTGCTTGGCCAACTCAATCGCGCGATTGGAGAATTCCCGCGCCTTCTGCCATTGGCCTGTGAAGACGGCTGCGCCAGCTTGCCAGTTCCAATGCACATATTCCCCCGGCCTCGCGCTCGCCCAATCAAGCTGTTGCTGCATCGTGGCGTTGTCTCCGTGAATGAAGGCGAGATAAAAACGGTCACGGTGCATCTCAAAATAGTCTATCTTCTGCGCCACCGCCTGTTCATAAGTCGCCTTTGCCTCATCAAAACGGTTGAGCCGCAGATACGCAGTAATCAGGTTGTTGTACGCAAACACAACATTAGGCCTGAGGCGAATTTCCTCACGAAATTCTTCAATGGCCTTCTCGGGTTGTCCAATTGCCATGTACCTGGACCCCAGGTTGTTACGAACCCCAGAGTCACGGTCACGCGGATACGTCTGCTTATATAATTCCAGAATTTCGATAACCTTGTCGTTCTCTCCTGTCACTGCCAAGTAGTAGCGAATTTCAATGGACAGCCTCTCGCGCTCGCTGACTCGATCTCGCAACTCAAACGCCTTTTGCGCAGGTGCGACGCCAAGCCCAGATTGCCCGTTGTTATCGTAAGTTGCCGCCAGTGCTCTGTACGCAAGAGCGAAATTCGGATCAAGTTCAATGGCGCGTTTGTGCGACGCAATCGCTTCCGTGTGTTTGCCCGTCGCATTCTGCTTATACCCAATGGAGTAAACCTTGAGCGCCTCCAGCGACGAGGTCGTGGCTTGTGCCAGCGGCGCATCGAACTTCTGAATCGAACTGAGCGATTCCCCCAGCTTTTCGCGCAACCGGGTCGCCGCTTCGCCCAGCATCCGCAGCACCTGTTCCTTGCCCTCGGCTTCGCCTTGTTCGCGCGCCAACACATCGCCCGTTTGCCCGTTGACCGCTTCGAGGCTGATTACGTAATTGCGCCCCAGACTCGCTATCGTCCCGGTCAGCAGCGCTTTCAAGCCCTGCCGCTGGCAGATTTCGCGGCCTACGGTGGGCGTCACGCGTTCGTCGGGCGAGCGGTTCATCAAGCGCAAGGTCTCGCGCACACGTTCATCCGCGAAGAGATTCAGAAACGGCGATTGCCCCAGATGCACCGCCAGCGCCTGTTTGAGCGTGCCGTCAAACACCGCATCGCCCGTCGTGTTGGTGAAATCCGCCAGCAGGATCGTGTCCTTGTCGGTCAGCGCGGGTTTGGGCCGCAGGAAGTAAAAGAGCGACCCCGCAAGCACCGCCAACACCACGACTGCCAGACCGATGCGGAGCGCGCGACGTGGGATTTGAAATTGAACG
>JANOWX010000506.1:0-14164 GCA_031418175.1 Acidobacteriota bacterium
AAGCGTACCGGGCTTGGCAGCGGATTGAAGAGCAAACCCGCGCCGTTCGCGTCCAGCGCCTCTGCGCTGTAATAACCCAGGATGTCCACCACCAAGTCTGTCGTCGCAAAGGTGTAAATCTTGAACTTGCCATCCGCGCCCAGCTTCACCGCGAAGGGGCCGTTGATGACATCCGCGCCCGCGTAATTCGAACTCGCCACGGTCGGCCTTGCCCCGCCGCTCGGATAAATCGTCAAGTAACCCAAGGCCGTCGGCGACACTGAGGTTGCATTGCCGACCAGCACCTGCGCCGTCGCCGGAATCGAATTGCACGGCGCGGCCACCGGCGAACGGCCCTGCAATGACAGATCAAGATTCGGATCAGCATTCTGATTGCCCGTGCCGATCAGTTGCGTGCCCGGCGTGAAACAGCCCGTCGGCGTGAAGCCCGGCTGCGCGGGCCGCGTTTCGAGCAAGCGCACCGGGGTCGCCAGCGGATGGAAGTACAGTCCTCCAGGATTGGCCGTGCCCGGTGGCGCGTAATAGCCGGTCACGTCCACAATCACGTGCGTCGTGGCGGTGCTGAAAATCTTGAACGCGCCATCGCCCGCGCCCAGGCCCACGGTGAATACGTTGTTGGTGATTTCGTTGGTTTGGAAATTGGAATTGGCCACCAGCGGTTGCGTCGCGCTGCTGGGGAACAGCGTCAGGAAGCCCGGCCCTGACGGCACAACAGTGATATTGCCCGTGACTGCCGCCGCATTCGCCGGGATGCCAGCACAAGTTGTGCGCGCGGGCAGCGTCAACGTGCCGTTGGCATTGATCGGCGCGCCGGGCATCGTGCAACCGCTGAAGCCCGCGCGCGTTTCGAGCAAGCGCACTGGTTGCGGCAGCGGGAAGAACTGCAAGCCATTGCCGCTGACAATCACCGTGAAGGCGCGCGTGCCTGTGCAGCCCGTGCTCTCCGTCGCGGTCACGGTGAAGCCAAACGTGCCTGGCGTCGTGGGCGTCCCGGTCAATGCGCCGCCGCTCGCCAGCGTCAAACCATTCGGCAAACTGCCCGGCGTGACCGCAAACGTGTGCGGCGCAGTGCCGCCCGTCGCCGTCAACGTTTGTGAATACGCCGTCCCGGCAAAGCCATTCGGCAGCGTCGCCGGATTGACGGTGATTGTCGTGCAAGGTGGATTGAGGAGCAGCGTGTAGGCGCGTTCGCCGAAACAGTTATTGGCATCTGTCGCGCGGATGGTGAAATTGAACGTGCCGTTAACAGTGGGCGTGCCGTCCAGCAGCCCGCTGCTGCTGTTCAGGTTCAGTCCGGCGGGCAAGGCGCCCGCGCTGACGCTGAAATTCACGGGCGGCGCGCCACCCGTTTGCGTGAAGGTTTGGTTATACGGCGTCCCCGCGCGTCCGTTGGGCAGCGTTGGATTGGCCGGATTCACCATGATCGCCGGACAGGTTGGCGTGACGCTTAGCGTGAACGTGGCATCGGTCAGCGCGGTGCAATTGTCGGTCGCGCGAATCGTGAGCGTATGCGTGCCGATGGGCGCGGCGTTGCTGATTGAGACGAAGCCAGCGGCATTGACCGAAATTGTCCCGGTATACGTGCCCTGACTTTGCACGGCGAAGGTGTTGATCGTGCCGTTGTCCGTCGCGGTGGCTGGGTTGATAGTCAATGCGCCACTCAGCGCGACCGTTTGGTTGTTGTAACTCAGCACCGGCGCGGTGTTCGCCGTCACCGTTACAGTCAAGCTCGCGGTGATCGCCGCCGCCGCGTTATCGGTGACTGTCAGCGTGAAGCTCGCCGTCGTCGCGCTGCAATCCGCCACGACATTGGCCGTCGCTACGCCCGCCGCATTGACGCTGATCGCAGAGACCGTCACGCCGGTGACCGTCGCGCTCGCGCCGCCATTCACCGTCACCGCCAGCGCATTAAACGGCTGATCTGGGTCGGTGACATTGGCGATGGTGGCATTGGCGGCTGCGCTGCCTTGCTGACGGCTGACCGCGACGGCGTTGATCGTGGGCGGCGTATTGATCGCCACCGCATAAGCCCGCGTGCCCGCGCAGCCGTTCGCATCCGCCGCCTGCACCGTGAAGTTGAACGCGCCCGCCGCGCTCGGTGTGCCGCTCAATACGCCGCCCGCCGCCAGCGTCAAACCGGTTGGCAGCGTGCCCGCGCTGACGCTGAACGTGTACGGGCCCGTGCCGCCGCTGGCCGTGAGCGTCTGGTTGTAACTCGCCCCCACAGTTCCATTCGGCAACGTGGGCGGACTCAAACTGAGCGTTGGGCAATTGACCGTCAGCGTGAACGTGGCATCGGTGAACGCGCCGCAATCATCGGTCGCGCGAATCGTGATGGTATGCACGCCGCCCGGTTTCGCGTTGCTGAGGGCAACCACGCCGGTTGAATTATTGACGCTGACCGTGCCGGTGTATGTGCCCGGGCTTTGCACCGTGATCGTGCTGACCGTGCCGTTATCGCTGGGCGGGCTGGCCGGGTTGATGGTCAACGCGCCGCCCGCCGCGACAGTTTGATTCGCGTAGCTCAGCGTGGGCGCAGTGTTGGCCGTGACAATCACCGTCAGCGTGGCCATCGCCGTGCCGCTGTTGGCATCGGTCACGGTCAGCGTGACCGTGTTATTGCCCAGCGCCGCAGTGCAACCGGCGGCAATCGTCGCGCTGATCGTGCCGTTCGTATTCGTGATGCCGCTGATCGTGATCCCTGGCGGCACCGTCGTCGCGGCGACGGTCAAACTGCCGGCGGCGGTTTCAATATCGCTGACCGTCGCGATTTGCACGGCGGCCCCGGCCGGACTGCCTTGCTGGCGATTGAATGTTCCGCCCGCCGTGATCTGCGGCGCATTGTTGCCGACAATCAAAGTGAAGCTGGCATCGGTCAGCGCGCCGCAATTGTCCGTCGCGCGAATGGTGATGGTATGCGTGCCCAGCGGCGCGGCATTGCTGATGGCTACGACGCCGGTGGTGTTATTGACCGAAATCGTGCCGCTGTACGTGCCCTGGCTTTGCAGCAGGATGTCGCTGACCGAACCGTTGTCGCTGGGCCCCGCCGCCGCGCTGATATTCAACGAACCATTGGTGGCCACCGACTGATTGTTATAGGTCAGCAGCGGCGCGCTGTTGGCCGTGACATTCACGGTGAGATTCGCCGTTGCCATCTCGCCATTGCCATCCGTCACCGTCAAGACGACTGTGTTGGCGCCGGGTACCGCATTGCAGGCCGCCGCGACGTTCGCGGAAATCGTGCCGCCGGTATTGCTGATGCCCGTCACCGTCAGCCCCGCCGGAACCGTCGTCGCCACCACTGTCAAACTGCCCGCCGCCGTCTCTACATCGCTGACGGTGGCGATGGTTGACACCGTGCCCGCGCTGCCTTGCTGCCGCGCCAACGCCGCCGCCGCCGTAATCACCGGCAAGTTGTTATTGACCGTCAGCGTAAAGCTGGCGTCAGTCGCCGCCCCGCAATTGTCGGTCGCGCGAATGGTGAGCGTATGCACGCCCAGCGGGGCGGCATTGCTGATTGAAACCACGCCGGCAGCATTGACCGAAAGCGTGCCGGTGTAGGTCCCCGGGCTTTGCACGACGATGCTGTTGACAGTGCCGTTATCGTTCGGGCCGCTGGCCGGATTGACGTTGAGCGCCGCGCCCGCCAAGAGCGCCTGATTGCCATAGGTCAGCACCGGCGCGCTGTTGGCCGACACCGTCACGGTCAACGTCGCGCTGGCCGTCGTCGCCACCGCATCCGTGACGGTCAGCGTGAAATTCGCCGTCGCCGCCGCACAAGCGGCCAGCACATTCGCTGTGACCACGCCCGCCGCGTTGACGCTGAGGCCCGAAACCGTCACGCCATTGACCGTCGCACTCGCCCCGTCATTGACCGTCACCACCAGCGTATTCAACGCCTGATCCACGTCATTGACATTGGCAATGGTTGAATTGCTGGCCGCGCTGCCTTGCTGGCGCGAGACCGCCACGGCATTGATCGCCGGCAGATTGTTCGGGCCCGCGCTGATGGTGAAATTGGCGGATGAAGCGCCGGCGGGCGCGGCGAAGTTGTGTTCGCGCACGCGCACACGCGCTTGCGCGGTCGGGGTGTTGGGCAGCGAGACGGTGCGCGCGCCGCTGTTGGTGGCATTCGTGGCCAGCGTGGCGGGGAAGGTCGCGCCGCCATCCAGCGAAAGCTCGATGGTGACGTTGCGATTAAAGCCGCCGTTGTTTGTCCAAGTGAGATTGACGTTCGTGCCGCCCGTCAACGTGCCGCTGTTGGGCATCACATCGGTGATCGTGTCGGGGTTCAAGTCAACCGTCGTGTCGCGGTACCAGCCGAGGTCGCGCATTAGTTGGCGTGTCAGGTCCAGATCAAGCGGCAGGCCCGCGGTGATCGTCGGTTCCATCAGCAGGTTAGGCGCGGCGGCCGTGCTCCAATGCATGATCGAAGCACCGTTTTCCAGCGGATTGGGCATGTGCAATTCGACCCGGCCAGTCGCAACCTCGCGCCCGTTGGATAAAAAGCCCGAAGCGATGCGGACGTTGGGCCCGTCCCACAGCACATCGTTGCTGTTCAGCGCCGAAACCTGCCGCTGCGCATCGGTCATTTGATCCCAGGTGAGATTGACATCGCGGTCGAACATGAAGCGGGTGTAAACATCCGGCAAACCGGCCGCCAGCGCGCCCGAACCGGCGTCAACAAAGGTGGAAAACCCCAGCCCGTGGCCGAGTTCGTGCAACAGCACCACCAACAGGTTGACCCGCTCCGGCGGCGTCGCGCTGTCGAACCCGTAATAAAACCGCGTGCCGGCGCCCAAACAGCCGCTGTCAACATCGCTGTTGAATTGGGTGAAGATGTCGGGCGCGGCGTTTCGGTCTTCGTCAGAAAGTTTGTTGGCGAGCGCATCGTGATACCAGGTGTCAGGGAAAATGGCGCCGGGGAAATCACGATGAATAAAGATCACGCCCGTCGAACCGAGCGTGACGCCCGCCGGCGAACAAGGCGACAGCGGGTTGAATTGCGCATTGACGACGGTGGGAATGCTGCTGTCCAAATAGGCGCCCCAGATGACGGCGGCCTGGTTGAAAAGGTTCAGCCGTTGCGCCCCCAGCGTCGCGCCGTTGTTGCCGCCTTCCGCCGCTTTGGGCGTCGTGTCGTTGAAGCCTTCGCCCGCGCCATCGCCGTTTGAAATCACGATGCTCGCGCTGTTGGGCGCCAGTCGGCGGCGCTGCGCGGCAGCCTCAATCAAGTCCTGATAGAAACGATACTCGCGTGCTGAGAGACCCGCCTGCGCCGCCTGCCTGGCGGTCTCGTCAAGCGGCGCGGCATTTGTGGGCAGCGGTTGTCCAGTCTCCAGATTTCTGCCGAAGAAGGCGTTGGCAGCGGCGAGCGAGTCAACGCAACCGGCGACGGGTTTGCCTTGCGCATTCAATTTGGCGAGCGCGACGTTTTGAAAGCGGCCCTTGAGATTGAGCTGGAAGCCGCCGCGCGGATGCTTTTCCGCCGCCAGACCCTGGCTCGAACGATTCGTCAATTGGCGCAACAAGGCCGCCAATTCACGGTCTTGCTGGCTTGGCCCTTGCGCGCCGGGGTTGGTTGCCGTGACAGCGTTGCCGGTGGGCCGGGTTAAGCGCGCGGCGCGCAGAGGTTGCCGGACGGCCAGTACATAAACGGCTGCAAGCAGCGTCACTAAAATCAAAATACGTTTCATCGGTTCTCCTATGCTTCAAAATGGGCGGCCCAAATACGTGCAAGCAGCCGGGAAATGGAGTGGGATGGCGTAGGGGCAGACCTGTGTGTCTGCCCCGGTCGGATTTGGCGTCTTCGCTTCCGCCTGCTGCGACCGGGGCAGACACACAGGTCTGCCCCTACATTGAGTTCATCACCCTGCCTCATTTCACCACTACCTACGTGCGCTGATGCACGGTTTTATAGATGCTGGGCGGATGCTTGTAAAGACACGCCCGTCTGCCGCAGTTGCCCGTCTCAATCCAATTGCCAATCATCTTCTTCCGGTTCCGCCTGACCGCCGCGCGCCTCTTTGAACTGATTCACATTGCCGCGCCGTTCGCTGATGCGCTCTTCCGCCGTGCCCGAAGTGATGACTTCGTAAAGGATCGCTTCCTTGCCTTCCTGTTTGCGCAGGATACGGCCCAGGCGTTGGACGTGTTCGCGCGAAGAGCCGGAACCGGAGAGCACAATGGCAATGGCTGCTTCGGGAATGTTGACGCCTTCGTTCAGCACCTTTGACGTCGCCAGCGCGAGGATGCGGCCTTGGTTAAAGGCCGCCAGCCATTCGCTGCGTTCCTTGATCGGCGTTTCGTGCGTGATGGCGGGGATCAGGAACTGGTGCGAGATGCGATAGACCATCTCGTTTTCCGCCGTGAAAATCAGCACGCGTTCGCGGCGGTGGCGTTGCAACAGTTTCGCCAGCGCATCCAGCTTGGCTTCGGTGCCGAGCGCGATGCGTTTGGAGGTGCGGTACGCCTGCATGGCGCGGCGGCCGGCTTCGCTGCGCGCGCTGGCGATGACGAAATTTTGCCAGCCATCCAAACCCGGCACACCGCCGAGTCCGGCCATGAATTTGCGGAAGAGAGAGCGCTCCGTTTGATAGAGCGCGTGCTCGTCGGGCGTCAGGTCTACGCTGAGGCGCACTACGCTGTAATCGGCCAGGTATTCGCCCGCCAATTGCTGGGCTTCTTTGCGGTAGACAATCGGTCCCAGCAATTCCTGCAACAACGCTTCGCCGCCGTCGGCGCGATCGGGCGTCGCGGTCAGGCCCAGGCGGTAGGGCGCAATCGCCAGTTCGGCAATGTAGCGGTAGCCCGCGCCCGGCAGGTGATGGCATTCGTCGCAGATCAACAGGCCGAATTGATTGCCCAGCCGTTCCATAAACCGAAAAGCCGACGCGTAGGTCGTCACCGTGATCGCGCCGATTTCAAAATAGCCGCCGCCGATCAAGCCGATCTCGGCTTTGAAGGTGGCGACGAGCACGTCGTACCACTGGTTCATCAAATCGAGCGTGGGCACGACCACCAGCGTTTGCCGTCCCACCAGATCAATCGCCAGTTGCGCGACAAAGGTTTTGCCCGCGCCGGTCGGCAGAATGATGACGCCGCGTTTGCCGCCCTTTTGCCAGGCGGCGATGGACTCGGTTTGATAAGGGCGCGCTTCGGCCCGGATGGCGTTGTCGGCGGGGCGGAATTGGAATTCCAGATAGCGGCGCGCCTGATCCTGATGCGGCGTTTTGCCGCGCACCAACTCGGTCACGATGTCGCGGTAGGCGCTGGCGGGCGCGCGCCATTGACGAACGCGGTCGTCCCACTTGAAGGCGGCGGGCACGGGCGTGTTTTGTTCCGCACCTTCCAACAGGATCGTGCCGGAATCGAATTGGAGAATAAGGTCAGCCATCGTGCTGGAACTCAAATGACGTTGACGCCAATCAGATGGAAATGTGGCGCCGCCGCGAGCAGATGACGGTCGCTGCTGTAAATTTCCAGCAAGCCGTTATTGGTGGCGCAGGTTAAATGCAACGCATCGGCCGCGCGCAGATACAGCGTAGCTGGCATTGTTTGAATTCTTTGGCAAGTTTGCTCAAGCAGGAGGGGAGAGAGCGGCAGCCATGTGATCACCCCACTGGCTTCGTCCTGCCGAAAGTAGCTGATGATTTGCTGCATTTGCGTTTGGGTGAGTTTGCCTTCTCGCAAATTGCGGTGGAGGACTGCAAAGAATTCAATACGTGCCCATTCACTTGAGGCCAAGCCGGGTGCTGAGGCAGCAAGTTGCCGGACTTGCTGTGCGCCTGGCTCATTCAGATAACACTTGGCGAGATAAGCTGTGTCAAAGTAGAGCATAGTTCACCGGCTTAGCCGCACGGCGTTTCGACGGCCCTTTCTTCGCGCATCTCTGAGAGGTACTCCGTGGAGTCTGCGGCCAGCGGGAGGCTTTGAATCCAAGCCTCCCGGTCGGGGAGCGATTTGCCGTGGCGTTTGGCTTGGAGCGGAATCAAGGTCGCTAGCGGCTGCCCGTGCTCGGTAATCACGATTTCTTCGTCTAGCAGCATTTTCCGAATCCAAGCCGCCACCTCAACTTGAATTTCATTGATGACAATCTCTTTCATATCTTGATGATGTCACAAAGGTCTGATTGGCTCAACGGACGTGCCTGCACCGCTCTTGCCCCAACCCGCGCGCACCGCTTATCGTGCCGCCTGCCGTTGATCTCAACTGACCGCAATCCAACGGAGGCAAAATGAAAATGTTAAGAAGGAGTTTGGGCGCGCTGTTCGCGCTCTTATTAGCCGCAACGACTATGCAAGCACAGGAAGCACCACCGCAACCGCCCGTCGCCAAGCGGGCGCCGAAGACCACACAAATTCACGGCTACACCAACGTGGACGATTACTTCTGGCTGCGCGAAAAAGCGAACCCGGCAGTCATCGAGTACCTGAAACAGGAAACCGCCTACGCCGACGCCATAATGCAGGCCAGCAAGGGCTTTCGCGATGCGCTCTACAAAGAAATGCTCGCGCGCATCAAGGAAACTGACGTGGAGGTGCCTTACAAAAAGGGCAACTACTTTCATTACACGCGCACGCTCAAGGGGCAGCAGTATTCGATTTATTGCCGCAAGCCCGGCTCGGTGCGCGGCCAGGAAGAAATCACGCTCGATCAAAACGCGCTGGCCAAGGGCAAGAAATTTTTCAGCCTCGGCTCTTACGACATCAGCGAAGACGGCAAGCTGCTGGCCTATTCGACCGACGAGACCGGCTTCCGGCAATACAAGCTGCATGTCAAGAACCTGGTGACCGGCAAAGTCACGCGCAACCTCGCCGAACGTGTCGTCGGCGTGGAGTGGGCCAACGACAACAAGACGCTCTTTTATACGCAGGAAGACGCGACGACGAAGCGCTCGCACAAAATCTTCCGCGCCACGCTGGGCAGCCGCAAGGCGCACGAGTTGGTGTTTGAAGAGCGCGACGAGCTTTACAACACCGGCATCGGCAAGACGCGCAGCAGCGCTTATCTCATCATCGTCTCGGCCAGTTCCGAAACCAGCGAAGTGCGCTATCTCGACGCCAACCGGCCCCACGACGATTTCAAACTCGTGCTGCCGCGCCGCGACAAGCACGAATACTATCTGGATCACAGCGGCGCGAGCTTTTACATTCGCACCAACGATCAGGGCAAAAACTTCCGCCTCGTCACCGCGCCGGTCGGCGATCCATCTCCCGCGAATTGGCCCGCGCCCGCGAATTGGCAAGAGATCATCCCGCACCGCCCGGACGTGATGTTGGAAGACACCGATTGTTTTGCCGCGCACTTCATCGCGGTCGAGCGCAAAAACGGCATCCCGCAATTCACCGTGCACGATTTGAACAGCGGGGCCGCGCACGCCATCGAATTCCCCGAACCGGTTTACGTCACCTATCCCGCGCAAAATGCCGAGTTCAACGCCAAGCTCTTTCGCTTCGGTTATGAATCGCTGATTACGCCGCGCTCGCTTTACGATTACGACGTGACGGCCAAAACGCGCAAGCTCCTGAAACAGCAGCCGGTGCTGGGCGGTTACGATCCCACGCAATACAAGTCCGAACGTTTGTACGCCACGGCGGCGGATGGGACGCGCGTGCCCATCTCGGTTGTTTACAAAAAAGGCATGCGCCGGACGGGCCGGGCGGCGCTGTTGTTGGAAGGCTATGGTTCTTACGGCTTTCCGAACGACGTGGGCTTTTCGTCGGGCCGGCTGAGTTTGCTCAATCGCGGCGTGATATACGCCAAGGCCCACATCCGCGGCGGCGGCGAACTGGGCAAGCAATGGCACGACGACGGCAAAACGATGAAGAAGCTGAACACCTTCACCGATTTCATCGCTTGCGCGGAACATCTGGTCAACGAGAAATACACCGCGTCTGATCGGCTGGCGATCACGGGCGGCAGCGCGGGCGGCTTGCTGATGGGCGCGGTGACGAATATGCGGCCCGATTTGTTCAAGCTGGTGCTGAGCTACGTGCCGTTTGTGGACGTGATGAACACGATGCTCGACGCTTCGTTGCCGCTGACGGTCGGCGAGTATCTGGAATGGGGCAATCCGAACGAGCAGGCGGCCTACGATTACATGCGCGCTTATTCGCCGTATGAAAACCTGGCGGCGAAAAACTATCCGACGATGCTGGTGCGCACGTCGCTCAACGACAGTCAGGTCATGTATTGGGAACCGGCGAAATACGTGGCGCGGCTGCGCACGCTGAAGACCGACAACAATCTGCTGCTGTTCAAGGTGAAGCTGGAACCGGGCGGGCACGGCGGCGCGTCGGGACGGTATGACAAGCTGCAGGATGTGGCGTTTGATTATGCGTTTTTGTTGGGGCAGTTCGGCATTGCGAAGTAGCAAACAACGTCGAAGAGTTGGCTGGGTTGACGCTTGGTAAGGGCGTGCCTACAATGCCGATGGTTTCGATGAAGGCCTGCCCTTTTTGGCAGAGATTGGCTTGGGCGCAAGCCCAAGATAGTCGAAACAACAAAAGTCCCGCTCCGGCGGGATTTTTTGTTTTCAGACTTCATTCAAATAGCCAAGTGCGAGCGCCTGTTTCACCAAAGCCTGGGCGCGTGGATTGGCTTCAAAGCCGCTTCGCAAACAACCGGCCCAGCGGTCGGCCAAGCGGATGAGCGGCTCGCTCTCATCGCGCGCACTCCTGACCTCTTGCGCTTTCAGGCCACGCGCACGCAAGGCGCTGGTCAATTCCCGCGCCTTCTTCCGGTCTATCCCGTCAACGTAAATCACCGCTTGATAATCTTCCGCAGCCACGGCGAGGATGGCCTTTGCTAACGTTTCAACCAATGGCGGGAAAAAAGAGACGGGCTTCTGGTGACGGCTAAAGAAAAGCTCACCGGCTGCAATACCTGCTTGAACCAGCGTTGCAAGGAACTGTTCGCGTTCAGGAGAGCGCAGTTTGTGCCACTTCTTGCCGCCGATTTTCGACTGTTGTTCGAGGCGCATCAGCGCCGAACGCAGCGCCTCTTGGTCACCAGCGCTGACCACTGCAACGACAATGAAAAGGGCGGAGCGGTCGTCTTGCCCGGTTTCATCCAGATAGCAAAACAGTTTTTGTTTGGTTGAACGAGGCTGAGTCATTGAGCGGTGTGGTGTCGGCGATAACGATCATCTGTTCAAGAGCTGATGGTGCAACTCACGTTCACGGTCGAAATCTTCGGTGGTGTATTCCAGATAAACGCTGTGCTGCTTCAAAAAGCCATCAACTTCCATCCGTGTTTTGAAACCGAGCAAACGCCGCAACTGCGCCGCCGTCAGCAATTCGTCCTTGTAAGCTTGTATGGCAAGCAGTTCCAGCGTGTGGCGCGACAGGTCGCCCCATTTGTCTTCGAGCCGGTGTGTAAGCTCCGGCGGTAATTCAATCGCAATCGTCATCGCAATTTCTCCTCGGCAATTTGTTCGTTGACGGACGGCATTATAAGCGCGCCAGCGTTTGAGGCATAGTGCGCGCCTGTGGTAGGGTGACGCCGCAAATCAGCAGAGTGAAGCTCGCATGAATCGCCGAAATCTCATACAACATTTACAAGCGCATCAAGCCGTTGATGAACGCGAGCACGCGCTGTGCGACGCGATTATTCAATTTGTCCAGACACATGAAAACTGCGCCGCGCGCGCATTGCAGGCCGGCCATCTGACCGGTTCGGCCTGGATTGTTGATCAAGCGTTGACGCATACCTTGTTGACGCATCACCGCAAATTGAACCTCTGGGTGCAGCTTGGGGGCCACGTCGAGGGCGACCCAGACATGCTGGCGGCCGCCTGGCGCGAGGCGCGCGAAGAATCCGGCTTGCTGGACATGCAATTGCTCGCGCCCTACATCTTTGACGTGGACATCCACGCCATCCCGGCGCGCCAGGACGAGCCGGCGCATTTTCACTACGACATCCGCTACGCCTTTCAGGCCGACCGCCACGCGCCGCTGACGGTCAGCCGCGAATCGCGCGAGTTGGCTTGGATAGCGCTGGGCGAGATCGAAACACTGACGACCGAAGAATCTGTTTTGCGCATGGTGCGCAAGACGCAACAACTGAAACAACAATCAACCTAAGCGAAGTAATCCGCATGACTTTTGAAATCTGGTTCCAAGACCTACACGCCGCGATCCCGCTGGCGTCCGCCGCCGCCGTGCTCAAGCTGACCGAAGAGGGCGGCACGGTGCCCTTCATCGCCCGTTACCGCAAAGAGCAAACCGGCAACCTCGATGAAGTCGCCATCCAACAGACGATTGACGCCCGCGCGCGTTGGGACGAGATCATCAAACGCCAGAGCTTCATCGTCGAAGAGATCGAGCGGCAGGGCAAACTGACCGACGAATTGAAGAACAGGATTCTCGCCACCTGCAATCTCGATTCGTTGGAAGACCTCTATCTGCCCTACAAAGTTAAGCGCAAAACCAAAGCGACCGTGGCGAAAGAAGCTGGGCTGGAACCGCTGGCCGATTGGATTTGGAACATCGGCCACGGCACGGCCACGCCCGAACCGGGCCAGTTGCTGGAAATTTTCGCGCTCGCCTTTTATAACGAAGCGGCCAAGATCAACGATGCCGCCGCCGCCATTCAAGGCGCGCAGGACATCTTGATCGAACGCTTGGCCGAGACACAGGAGCTGCGCGAATTCACGCGCAAATACGTCTTTGAGAAAACCCACGCGCGCACGGCCAAGACCGACAAGGCACGGCAGCATAGCAAGTACGAAAAGTATTTTGATTACTGCGAACCGTTGCAGCCGCTGCTCAAACCCGAAAACTCGCACCGCTACCTGGCGATGCGGCGCGGCTGGATGGAAGAGGAACTGGCGCTCAACCTGGGCGGCGCGCTGATCCCCAGCGTCACGCAGGAGGGCGCGCAGGAAGTTGATCCGCATTACGAAGCGGCCTTGTTGGCGCGGTATGAAAGCGCAGCCGTGACGAATGCCGAGGCTGAACAGGCGCTCAAAGACCTGTTGCTGAAAGCCGCGCGCACGGCGATGAAGGCTTACGTCGTGCCCAGCATCGAGACCGAAGTGCATCGCGCGTTGAAAGACGTGGCCGATGAAGCCGCCATCAAGGTCTTCGCCGAAAACGTGCGCAAGCTGCTGCTCTCAGCGCCCTTCGGTTCAAAGGCCGTGCTCGGCGTTGACCCCGGCATTCGCACCGGTTGCAAACTGGCCGTGGTGGATGACGCGGGCAAATACGTCGCCTCGACCGTGATGCATTTGCAGGGCGACAACGACAAAGCCAAAGCCAAAAAGCTGCTCGAAGAGACGGTCAAGAACGCCAACGTGCGCGCCATCGCCGTGGGCAACGGCACCGCCGGACGCGAGACCGAAACCTTTGTGCGCGCCGCGTTGAAAGAGGCGGGCCTCGGCAACGTGCCCGTCGTGATGGTCAACGAAGCGGGCGCGAGCATTTACAGCGCCAGCGAGACGGCGCGCGAAGAATTCCCCGAACTGGATTTGACCGTGCGCGGGGCAATCTCGATTGCGCGCCGTTTGCAAGACCCGCTGGCCGAACTGGTCAAGACCGATCCGAAGAGCATCGGCGTCGGCCAGTATCAGCACGACGTGTCGCAACCCGCGCTGAAAAAGGGCCTCGATTTCGTGGTGGATTCCTGCGTCAACACGGTGGGCGTCAATCTGAACACCGCGTCGTATCACCTGCTGGAACACGTCGCCGGCATCGGCCCGTCGCTGGCGAAAAAGATCGTCGAACAGCGTAGCGCCAGCGGCCTGTTCACCTCGCGCCAGCAACTGCTCGACATTCCGCGCTTCAGCAAGAAGACCTTTGAACAGGCCGCTGGCTTCCTGCGCATCGCCAATGCCGAAAACCCGCTCGACAACACGGGCGTGCACCCCGAACGTTATCCGCAACTCGAAGCGTTGGCCGCGCGGCTGGGCAAGACGGTCGCCGATCTGACCGGCCCCGGCGTAGCGCTGGTCAAACAGGACGAGGCGCTCAAAGCCGAAGTCGGCGAATTCACCTTTGCCGACTTGGTTGAAGAGCTTTCCAAACCGGGCCGCGATCCGCGCGAAGAGTTCCAGGCCTTCACCTTCCGCGAAGACATACACGCGGTCAGCGATCTGCAACCCGGCATGGTTTGCCCCGGCATCGTGACCAACGTGACCAACTTCGGCGCCTTTGTGGACATC
>JANOWX010000507.1:0-4078 GCA_031418175.1 Acidobacteriota bacterium
ATTACTTTCATAATCTAACCGGCGCAGTAAAAACCTACCTACGTTCAAAAGGAGCAATACGAGTGGCGCTCATCACTCCATACGGAGCGACCAAGTCTGATTACTTTGCCATCAGTAAAGACCGTAAGCACGACGCTGGACAAAAACTGGTCGCTGGCAATGTTGGACATGACCGCATCCAACAGGGCCATGCCAATAAAAGCATCGGTGAAGCAATTCGTGACTGGTATAAACTGCCGCGCGGCGATTTCGAACGGATCAACATTGACATCGAGATCATTGACGACGATTTCTATCTACGCCCGCTGACCTACAAATACGCGAGCCAAGCAAAAGAAAAGGAGCTTGCGCGAGTGGAAAGAGCGCTTACTTTTACCCGTGACTATGAAAGCCCGTTTTGGCGGCAACAACTGGCAAACTTGAAAAAGAGCCAAGCCGAAATGGTCTCTTGGTCGCTGGAGGAAATTTGTCGAGTCGTCAAGGATCACCGCCCTGCCAGCAAATTGCCGCATATTCAGGAAACCGACATCCTACGTGCCTCTGGCCCACTGAAACACTTGGGCATATCGCTCGGCGGATACGTGGGCAAAGGTTATGATTGTGTCACGGAGTTTTCATTTCTGGATTATCAGTCTTATACCGCACCCGTTGAAATCAAGCGCAATAGCCGTGATTTCAAATACCAACAGAAGAAATATGGCAAGGACGAGTTGTCGCGCGCCGTTGTCCTATGCGCGATTCACGACCATCGGCAAGTCCCAAGTAACATTGATGTGATTGAACTCGAAGCCTTGTGCGCTTTCGCGCACCAGCTACATTTGTCGAAATGAAAAGCAATACCTACGCGCAGATCGCTCCTTTCGAAGAGGCGATTCCAGCCACCCGGCAGGGCGCGAAAAGACATTACGGAGTACATCCTTACTTCACACGCCGCCCTTACAACGTCGTGCGCCAGTATTTGCTGCATTATTCGCGCGAGGGAGATTACGTGCTCGACCCTTTTGGGGGTTCAGGTGTTACGGCGATAGAAGCAATGCTGGAAAACCGGCAAGGATTGCACAATGACATCAATCCGCTGGCAAATTTTATTGCACAAGGCATAGCGGATTTACGACTGGGCAATTTACGCGCTTATCAACAAGCGTTGCTCTTGCTCAAAGACACTTGCGAAGCCAAGCTGATTGAAATCGAGACGCTTGACGAAACAGCCTTGCAAGCCTTGCTCGCGACGCTGCGGTTGCCACCTAACATCATCTTGCCTAGCAACTCAGACGTCGCCAATTACTTCGGCCTTTTCGAGCCGCAGCAATTTGCCGCGTTGGCGGTGTTGAAGCAGGCCATTGAAACGATTCCCGATCAACCTGCCCAGCGTGGGATGTTGCTGGCTTGGTCAGCCACGCTCAGCAAGCTGAACAAGACTTTTCTTTCCGCGGCAGGACGTGCCGAGTCGCGCGGCGGTTCGAGCATCTTCAGCATTTATCGCTACAAAATCGCCAAAGAGCCGGTATTACTTCCAGCTTGGCACACGTTTCAGGAAAGAGCGCTTAACATTATTGCGGCGAAACAGGAAATAGATCGCGCGCTCGAACTCAAGCGACAAACTGGTGGTTGGTCAGGGGCTTTTCGGGCTTACGCTGAGGACATCGAAGACCTGAGTCGTGAGTTGCGTGGGCAGGTTGACTACATCTTTACTGACCCGCCTTATGGCGGCCACATCTCTTATCTTGATCTGTCAACCTTGTGGAATAACTGGCTTGGTCAACAACCGGCACTGGCAACCAGGGAAAAGGAATTGATCGTCGGCGGGGAGTTAGGGTTCAGCGAGGAGGTTTATACAAAGCGGCTGGGCGACAGTGTGCGCGCCTGTCTGCGTATGCTGAAAAAAGGGCGCTGGCTCTCGCTCGTTTTTCAACATTGGGACACGGCTTATTTTGATGCCATCTTGTCAGCGGCTGCTGAGGACGGAGCAGAGCTTAAAGCCGCCGTTTCACAAATCGGCGACCCTATCTGGTCAATGCATAAAAAGAAAAGCAACCAATCGGTCTTGGCAGGTGAAATGATTCTGACCTTTTTCAAAACCGGGCAGGCAAAACGACTCCAAAAGACTAATCACTTTGATGTTTATCAAGCACTAGGTGAAATCTTGTCTGGGGTTAAATCACCACAGATTTATGGTGAATACCTATTCAACAAGATAATCATAGAGGCCTGGAACAGCTCCGCCATCGGTGCACTAAACATTAGCCGAACTGACTTTTCCTCGATGCTTGAGCGGCATGGCTGGTCCTACGACGATAAGCACCACTATTGGCTAAAGGCCAACCAAGCTCCCGCGACACTGTTTGGCCCGCTATTTGGCTGAACAAAATCATTACGGGAAAGCATCTACATTTTGTCGAATAACAAGTAACTCCATGCCGCCACCAATAGAAACCAAAATCCAATCCGAACTGCAAACCATCCTCAATAAAGACGGGGGCAAAGACGGTCTCATCACCGAAGACGCCGAACTGCTCGTCTATGAATGCGACGCGATGACGACGCACAAGACGCGCCCGCTGGCCGTCGTCTTCCCGCGCACGACCGAAGACGTGGCGCGCGTGGTCAAGCTGCTGCACGAAAACCACATCCCCTTCGGCCCGCGTGGTGCTGGCACGGGTTTGAGTTCGGGCGCGGTGGCCGTGGGCTGCGAAAGTGGCGAGCGCGCCGTCATCGTCGAGATGGCGCGGATGAACAAAGTCCTCGCGGTGGATTACGCCAACCGCCGCGCCATCGTGCAGCCGGGGCTGATCAACGTCCGCCTCTCGCAAGCCATCGCGGCGAACAATTACCATTACGCGCCCGACCCGTCGTCACAGACTTCGTGCACCATCGGCGGCAACGTGGCTGAGAACGCGGGCGGGCCGCATTGTTTGAAGTACGGCGCGACGACCAATCACATCCTGGGCCTGACCATCGTGCTGCCGACCGGCGAGATCGCGCAACTGGGCGGCGGCGGGGCCGAGACGATTGGCTACGATCTGCTGGGCGCGTTCGTCGGCAGCGAGGGCACCTTTGGCATTGCCACCGAAGTCACGGTGCGATTGACGCGCACGCCGCAACTGACGATTACGCTGCTAGCCGACTTCCTGGACATCAACGACGCCAGCCGCGCCGTCTCGGCGATCATCGCCGCCGGGTTGCTGCCCGCCGCGTTGGAGATGATTGACAAGGTCGTCATCAACGTCGTCGAAGATTCCGTCTTCGCCGCTGGCTATCCGCGCGATGCCGCCGCGTGTTTGATCGTCGAACTCGATGGCTTGCAGGCGGGCTTGGAAACACAGGCGCGCCGGGCGGCGGACATCTGCCGCGAATTGGGCGCGCGTGAGGTGCGCGAGGCACGCGATGAAACAGAACGTAAGCAGCTCTGGGCCGGGCGCAAAGGCGCGTTCGGCGCGCTGGGCCGCGTCAGCCCTGATTTGTTTGTGCAAGACGCCGTCGTGCCGCGCACCAAATTGCCCGAAGTGCTGGCGAACATTTATGCCATCGGCGCGAAGTACGACATACGGCTCTCGACGGTTTTTCACGCGGGCGATGGCAATTTGCATCCGAACCTGAATTTCGACGGGCGCGATGCCGACGAGGTCGCGCGCGTCCACGCGGCCAGCAAGGAGATCATGAAACTGTGTGTGGACGCGGGCGGTTCGATCACGGGCGAACACGGCGTGGGCATGGACAAGATCGGTTATATGCCGATGATCTTCGATCAGGCTTCGCTGGATGCGATGCTGGCGGTCAAGTCGGTGTTTAATCCGACGGGCTTGTGCAATCCGGGCAAGGCGGTGCCGGCGCAACGTATGTGCAAGGAGTATAAGAAGGGTTTTGATTTTGCCCTATAGCGATTTGCAGTTGCGTGCGACCTACGGGGTGTAGGGCGGCTTAGTAACCCATGAGCGCTAGGTTAAGGTGTAAGTCCTTTGAAATCAGTCGGCTTTTGCCGACGGTTGATAGCGCTAAGAGTTGCCACAACTACCAAAACTTGTGGTTTCAGCGGCTTTGAGCCACCTAGCAAGCAGATGCAACGCTTGGCGGGCCAATA
>JANOWX010000508.1:0-5150 GCA_031418175.1 Acidobacteriota bacterium
TCAGGCAGCGCGGCGGCGCTTCAGCGTCGAGCATCCGATTCATCAAGGCGTCTTCAAACCGCAAGCCGCGCCCGCGCCCTTCGATGACCAGCAGCAATTCAAGGCGAAGAACGTGCTCTATTCGCCGCTGCTCTTCAACGCCAAACGCATCGGCGGTCTCACGCTTTCTTCGCGCTTTTATTTTGGCGCGGGCCTGCCGTTGGAGTCCGCGCAATGGCTTTATCCCTTCGCTGTGGATCAGGCGGGCGAAGCCGTCTGGTCGTCAATGAACGACGCCAAGCTGGCGCAGTGTTTGCCCGCTCAAGCGGAACGCGGCGTGCTCAAATTGACGCCGGGGCAAAGTTGCCAACTCGATTTCAGCCGGCTTTCACTCGCGCGCGATTTCGCGGGCGGACTGGCGCTGGGCGTCGCGCCTGACATTTCGCACACGCTGATGAAAGTCGAGGTGCGCGTGCACGAATGGGGCGCATTCGCGTTCACGCACTTCCGCCCCGGCTTGCGTGCGGCGCGGCGCTATCAAACAGCCAGCCACCGCGGCGGGTTGGCGACCGATTACATCACCTCGGCGGCGCGCCTGGTCAAGACCGCCAGCGAGATCAAACGCGATGAATTGATCGCGGTCATCAACATTGACGACCAGGGCCTCGAAGCGCAGCCGACGCTCGAATTGTTCAATCCGCAAGGGCTGGTCAAACGGCTCGCGCTCGGTCAGGTGCCGCCCTTTGCCTGCCGCCATTACTTGCTTTCGGAACTGCTTCCCGGCGCGGCAAATTACGAAACCCTGAGCTTGCGTCTGACCGATGAGCGCGCGACACTACTGATGTCCGTCGTCCACCTGGATCATCAACGCCGCGACCTGGCGCTGGATCACGGTTCGGATCGTTTCTCGACCTTGCAAGATTACGGCTGTCAATAACCGGAGGTAAAAATCATGAAGCAGTTAATGCTGATCATCACGCTCGTCTTTGCATTCAGCCTGTTGGCCACCGCGCAAAAGAAATACAAACCCTGGCATGAATGGAACGAAAAGGAAGCCTTGAAAATGCTGAACGATTCGCCCTGGGGGCAAACGCAAACCGAGACCAACACCTCGGAGATGTTCTTCAGCCCCACGACCAGCGGCGGCAACACGCGCGGCGCGGCGACCACGACCACCGGCGGCAACAGCGGCATCGGCGGCGCCAATGATCGCAATGCGCAAGGCGCAACCAATCAGGCGGTGAACGTCAATTTCCGCATCCGTTTTCTTTCGGCCAAGCCGGTGCGGCAGGCTTTTGCCAAACGGCTGATGCTGCAAAACCCGCAGGCCGAAGCGCAATTGAAAGCCTTCGCCGAACAGACTTCCAACGAATGGATCGTGGTCGCGGTGGATTACGACGGCAGCGATCAACGCTTCACTGGCCGCGTGATGCAGGCCTTCAATTCCGCCAACATGGGCATTCTGGCCAACGCCACCTACCTCGAACGCAAGGATGGCAAGCGCCTCTTCCTGAAAGATTACAAAGCCCCGATCAGCGATGGCATGGGCGCGAAGTTCATTTTCCCCAGGATGGATGAAGACAAGCCTTTCATTGCGGAAGACAGCGGCTACGTGCGTTTCTATTCGGAGGTCGGGAAGGAAATTAAGCTGAACATGCGCTTCAAGGTGCCGGAGATGATGTATGACGGGCGATTAGAGTATTGAACAAACGCGGCAGTGTGCCGCTGCAACCCGCGCGCCGTTGTTTCTCCTCGCGCGCCATTCAAAGGTCATTGTTTGAGATTTGCCGGCCTCAGGGAAAACGAAAACTAAAACAGAAATTCAGAAAAATGGATTGCCTGAGCTAACCCCTTCGAACCTTCGGAGGAATAACCACAGCCGCATCAACACAACTCGCGCGCGATCAAAGCTGGCACAGTGCTTGCTCTTTTTCTTGGCAGCATCTTCTTGGCAGCAGCGGCGTTCACACGCACCCAACAATCCCATCAGGAGAGAATCATGAAATCCAAAAACTCTATCTGGCAATTATTCTTTGCGCTGGCCGTGACGCTGTCATTGGCAGGCGCGGCGCTAGCCCAGACCAGCCGCGGCACGGTCTCGGGCACGATCACGGACAGTAACAATGCCATGGTGGCCGGGGCCAAAGTCGAATTGGTCAACAAGGCTACCCGGGTAACCCGCAGCGCCGTCACCAACGAAGCCGGCTTTTATCGCTTCGATGCGGTAGACCTGGGCGTTTACGACCTGAAGGTCAGCCAGACCGGGTTTCGGCAGTTCGCCGGCACCGACATCACGGTCGAGGCCAATCGCACCGTGACGATTGACGCAGAGCTACAGGTGGGTGTCGCCGAACAGGTGGTCGAGGTAAGCGCCACGAACGAGGCCTTGCTCATCAGAGACGCACCCATTCGCGGCGGCAACCTGACCGCGAGAACTGTGACGACGCTGCCGATTTCCGGTTTGGAACCACTTTCGATTGCGCGCACGCTGCCCGGCGTGGTGCAGGCCGTGGGCAGTTCCACCTTTGGCAATGGCGGCCAGAACGTGAATTTTTCCGTCAACGGCCAGCGGCCGCGCGGCAACAATTATCTGCTCGACGGCGCGGAGAATAACGACATCTCGATTGGCGGCAACGCGCAGGCTTTCAGCATCGCCGATGCCGTGCAAGAAGTTTCGGTGCAGACCAGCAACTTCGGGGCGGAATTCGGACGCGGCGGCGGCGGCGTCTTTAACGTCATCACGAAGGGCGGCACCAACCAGATTCACGGCACGGCCTTTGAACAATACCGTTCGCAGATTTTCAATTCGCGCTCCAACACCGACAAACTGAACAATGTGCCGCTGTCGGTTTTCAACCAGAACATTTTCGGTTTCACGCTGGGCGGCCCGATCGTCAAGAACAAAACCTTCGCGTTTGGCGGCTACCAGCGCAACCTGTTCCGCTCGACGAACAATTATTCGTTCGTCATCCCGACCGACGCGGCGGTGACGCGGCTGAATGCGCTCTTTGCCAACAATCCGCGTTTGAATCTCTATCTCAAAGCAATCGGGAGCTTGCGCGGCACGGCCAACCCGGTGACGCTCGCGCTCGGCCCCGATGCGGCAGGCGCGGATCGCGGCTCGGTCCAATTTGCGACCGCCGTGGTCGGGCTGGCCTCGCCCTCCAACAACACGCAATGGCTGACGCGCATTGACCACAGCTTTTCCGAAAAGCATCAACTGACGGGGCGTTATACCGCGAATCGCAATCTCACCACGCCAAGCGGCGTGAACTTCCCCGGCTATGTCTTCGATTCCACGGGCAAATCGCAGAACTTCCTCGTCAGCGACACTTACACGATCAATACCAATTGGACGAATGAATTCCGTTTCTCTTTCGGGCAGATCAAATTCGATTTCCCGATCGCGGAAGGGAAATCTGTGCCCGAAGCCACGACGCTGGCAAACTTCTCGATCCCGAACATTTCGACGCCAGGTATTCAGACCAACATCCCGCAATTCCGGCACGCCGACAACTATCTGTTTCAGGGAACGCAAACTTACATCGCGGGCAAACACACCTTCCGCTATGGCTTTGAATTCCTGAAGCAAGTGGCGCAACAGCGCCCGCCCTTTGTCGAACGCGGGGCTTACACCTACACCAACGTGGGCACGACCTATTCGGGCTTCGTCAACTTCCTCGAGGATTTCAGCGGCCCTTCGGGCACGGCCACCCGCAACTTCGGCGATCCGATCTATAACCCCAATCTCTTCCGCCACTCCTATTTCATCCAGGACACGTGGAAGATAACGAATGCGCTGTCGCTCACACCGGGCTTGCGCTATGAGAATTTCGGCCAGCCGGCCAATAGCGCGTTCAAGTTTCCGGCCTACGCCGGGCCTGACCCGGCGCAATTCACGGTGCCGAACAAGGTGAATTCCGACAACAATAATTTCGGCCCGAGCCTCGGACTGGCGTGGTCGCCGACTTATTCGTCGGGTCTGCTGGGGCGCCTTGTCGGCGAGCGGAAGCTGGTGGTGCGCGGCGGTTATCAGATCAGCTACGACACCTTCTTCAATAACCTGCTCTCGAACATGGCCGCCGACACGCCGAACACGATCAGCACGATTGCCAACGGCGCGAGCACGGGGCGCGGCACCGCCAACTGGCTGGCCTCTCTGCCGGCCACCGCGCGCACGCCCGATCCGCTGCGTGATGCCCAGACCTCGGTTTTCGACAAGAACATCCGCAGCCCTTACACGCAACGCTGGTCGCTCGGCGTGCAGCGCGAGTTGCCGGGCCGGATGAAGTTCGATGTGTCTTATGTCGGCACGGGCAGCCGCAAGCTTTTCACCGGCGAAGACATCAACTATCGCAAGGCGGACGGCACGCGCATTTACCCGAACCTCGGCGTGCGCCGCATCCGTTCGAGCCAGGGCAATGCGAGTTACAACGGCCTACAGGCGCAACTCGAAAAGCGCTTCGCCAAGGGGTTGGATTTCAACCTCGCTTACGGCTTCTCGCGCAACCTTGACAGCACCAGCGAAGTCTTCAACACGACCGCTTCGGTGGCGCTGACCTCAGTGCCGGTGGCGTTGGGCGGATTGAAACTGGATCGTGGCTTGAGCGATTACCATCGCCAGCATCGCTTCACGATCAGCTACAGCTACGAACTGCCGGGGCCGAAAAAAGGTCTGCTGCATTATCCTCTCGGTGGTTGGTCAGTGGCGGGCATCACGTCGTTCCAATCGGGCGCGCCCTATACGATCTTCAATGGCTTCGACCGCAACAACGACGGCAACGCTTCAGATCGCCCCGACATCGGCAATCCGAGTGCGCCCTTCGATTCGCGCGCGGTGGTCGTGGCCACGACGGTCTGCGCCACGGGCTTGCGTAATCCCGACACGCTGGGCTGTGTCAATCGCGGCGACGTGCGCTGGGTGCAGGGAACAGGCGCGCCCAACGCCTCGACCGTCGGTCGCAACACGCTCTTCACGGGTATGCAGAAGAATTGGGATATGACGATCTTTAAGAACTTCCGCGTGACCGAGAGCAAGCGGCTCGAATTGCGACTGGAAGCTTTCAACCTCTTTAACAACCCGCAGTTCTTCAATGTGCCGAGCGCCAACGTCGTCACGTCGCTGGCCCCGAGCACGGGCCGCGCCACGCGCTTCCTAAACCGCGATTACA
>JANOWX010000509.1:0-7275 GCA_031418175.1 Acidobacteriota bacterium
TGCCGCACCTACCCAACGCAAGCAGCAAACAAGATCAACTTTATAGCGATTTGCAGTTGGATGCGACGCCGTGTCAGTAGCCCGCGTGAGCAAGGGCAGCTTCGGCCAGGCGTAGATTGATACCAACGAGCACCTTGCCAAGGCGGCCCTTGCTCACGCGGGCTACTGACACGGCGTCGCATCCAACTGCAAATCGCTATAAAGTTGATCTTGTTTGCTGCTTGCGTTGGGTAGGTGCGGCAAGGTCGGGAAAGGTTTCAGATTGGCAGGCTGAAAATTTTATGGTGCGATTTTTGTGTGAGCTTGAAGTCTGGCCACCGCAAAAAAATTGTGGTGGGGCTCACCCCACAGAGAGCCCCACCCTCTGCCGGAACGGGCCAAATCCCCAGTGCAACCCGCTCCAGTACAGAGCAAAAAAACCCTTTTGCCACTTACGGTCGAACGCCAGTTAAAGGCCAATCTAACCTCTCACCTTGGCGCCCTTTCGTCAGTGAACAATCGTGTTGACGGGTGTAAGGTAACGGCTACCCCTTGCGCCGTCTATACGTAGACTTACGTGTTTTCAATTCTTGCGACTCAAGTCAATGACGGCACCCAAAAAAACCAAAAGCACCGTGGGTGCCCGCAGCGGCAAACCCCGGTGCCCGTAATTTCGTGCGATTCACGATTGAGCGCAAAATGGCTGGCGAATTGATTGAGGCCGTGATGACCATGCTAAGCGGCGCTCAACTGTTGCGCGCTTCTCTTTCCGCGCCTCGGCAGGCACTGGAAAGCAAATCCCCAATACCTGACAAAGAGAAGCGCGCAACGGTTGAGCGCCGCGCGCAGGCGTTCAATGTCCGGGGCGTTGGCGCACACGTTCAATCGCCGGCCCTAAATCAGCGAACATCGTCGCTTTATCCACGAATTCATCGGCCCCGGCATCCAGCGTCACGCGGCGAAAAGCGCTGGCTTCCAGCAAGGTCAAGGCAATGATGTTGGTTTGGGGCAAGAGGGCGCGCAATTGCGGAATCAAGCTCAAACCGTCCAGGTCGCCCATATGCAAATCCACCAGGATCAGATCGGGCTGCAAGCTTTTGGCCTGCGCCAGACCATCCCGGCCACCCACGGCCGTCCCCGCCACCACCAGGCCGGGCAGCGTTTTGAGAAACTTGGTTGCCACGCATCGAAAAGTTGGATTGTCGTCTACCAAGAGCACCGAGACGCTCGCATTAGCCATAAACCACCACCTTAAAAACTGTCGGCACAAATGCCGAGGGGGAAGTTCACCGTTTGGCGAACTCCCCTCGGACTTGGGTTACAAGAGCGCTCCCCAACGCTCTTCTCCCGTTGAACAGCAGTGCCGGTCGTCCCCTACCTGCACTCCTGTTGAAGCCGTTCAGCAAAGCAGGCGGCAAAGTCGGCTTCAACTTTGCGCGTCCGTTTGTTTGGTGTTTGCACTGCCAAACAAGCGCATCTTAGGGATTTCGCAGCGCTATGCCTATACGTAGGAATACGGGGTTTTGAATAAAATTTTCGCGGTGGCGGACGTGGCTACTGTTGCACCGCAGCCCAGGCTGTCTGTTGCAACAGTTTCACCTCAGCTTTCGTCAGCCCAGGCAGTTCGCTGGCAATACCAACGGGGCTGTTACCGAACAAGACGGCGAGGAAAACACAGGCGGCGAGGTACGATCCCGCCAGCGTGGGATGGCTTTGGTCTTTATCGTGCAACACGGGCTGGCGGTGTTGCTGAAGGAGGTTCTGCCAAGCGGCGCCCACGGGAATAATGGTTGCGCCGAGTTCAGCGCCGATGGCTGTGTAAGCGCTGCTAATTGCGGCTTGCGTCTCCGGCGCATTTTGCCGCGCCCAGGTCAGATACAACGCGGTCTGCGCGCCAGCGTCTTTGATCACCTGATCGAAGAGCCGGATGTTCTCGTGCATGCGGCTCGCGTTCTTGACGGGCAAGGTGCTTTGTTCCTGCAACACGACGTAATCGTAGCGCGTTTCCCGGATAGCCTTTTGCGCGTCGCCCTTGTTCCAATGCATGCGCAACGAGGCCCCGCCAGCCTGAATCAGGCGCTGCTCGAACTGGCAGCCGCACGCTGCGGCCAGTTGCGCAATCAACGCGGGCACATCATTGCGAGCCGTGAAACTGTTGCCGATGAATAACACCTTGAGCGGTGCGGCTGCCAATCGTTTTTTCATGTTTCTGTCCAGTGTGATGAGCAACCGAATGTTTCAGTAACTGATGCGTCATTCAAGCACGAAATCTGTGTGCCGCACGGGCCCGCGCCTTGACGGCTTCGTCTGCACGATTGCGCGGCGGCGCGTTCGTCTCAAGCGCCTGCAGCAGCTTGCCGGAAATTGCCGCGATCTCGTCAATGGCGGTTTGAAAGGCGGCTTCGTTGGCTTTTGAGGGCTTGTTGAAGCCGCTCAGTTTGCGCGCGAACTGCAATGCGGCCGCGCGAATCTCATCGTCCGTCACGGGCGGCTCGAAATTGAAGAGCGTTTTGATATTTCTACACATCAGTATTCCCTCGCTATTTGCAATCACGCCCGCAAGTGCGCCTTGAGAAAGCGCCCCGTGTGCGACCGCTTGCACGCCGCAATCTCTTCCGGCGTACCCGTCACGACCACTTCCCCGCCCGCGTGTCCGCCTTCCGGCCCCAGGTCAATCACGTGATCGGCGGTTTTTATGACATCGAGATGATGTTCGATCAACAGCACCGAATGCCCCGCGTTGACCAGGCGATTCAGCGATTCGAGCAGCCGTTCGATGTCGGCCAGGTGCAAGCCCGTCGTAGGTTCATCCAAAATATAAACCGTATGTTTCGCGCGTTGCAGCTTGCTTAATTCCGTAGCGATCTTGATGCGTTGCGCTTCACCGCCTGACAACGTCGTCGCCGATTGCCCCAACGTCAGATAACCCAAGCCCAAATCATTCAGCACTTCGATCTTCTTACCGATGGCGGGTTCGCCGGCAAAGAACGTCACGCCTTCTTCGACGGACATGTTCAGCACGTCGTCAATCGTCTTGCCGCGCAACGTGATTTCGAGCGTCTCGCTGTTGAAGCGCGCGCCCTTGCACGCGCCGCACAGCACTTCGACATCGGGCATGAAATAAAGCTGCGTAGTGATGACGCCTTCACCCTGACACTCTTCGCAACGCCCGCCTTTGACGTTGAACGAAAAGCGGCCCGGCTTGTAAGCGCGTTCGACCGACAAAGGCGCGCGCGTGAACAGGTCGCGGATGTTGTCGTAAAAGCCGATATACGTCGCCGGATTCGAGCGGCTGTTGCGGCCAATCGGCGCTTGGTCAATGTTGACGACTTTATGCACGTGTTCGAGACCTTCGACACCATCGTGCGCGCCGGGCAGCGTGCGCGTGTCTTCCAACTTTTTCCAAAGTGCCTTGTAAAGAATCTCGTTGATCAGCGTACTCTTGCCCGAACCCGAAGCGCCCGTGATGGCGACGAGTTGACCGAGCGGAATGGTCACATCAATCGCCTTGAGGTTGTTCTCGCGCGCTCCACGCACAACGAGCGTCTTGCCGTTGCCCTTGCGGCGTTCTTTCGGCGTCGCAATCGCACGCTTACCAGAAAGATATTGCCCGGTCGGCGAAGCCTTGCATTTGAGAATGTCATCCAGCCGCCCTTGCGCGACGACTTCGCCGCCGTGAATGCCCGCGCCGATGCCCATCTCGATCAAGTGATCGGCAGCGCGAATTGTATCTTCATCGTGTTCGACCACGATCACCGTGTTGCCGATGTCGCGCAGCCGTTCGAGCGTGGCGATCATCTTCACGTTGTCCTTCGGATGCAGCCCGATGCTCGGTTCGTCCAGCACGTAAAGCATCCCCATCAACCCCGAACCGATTTGCGTAGACAACCGGATGCGCTGCGATTCGCCACCGGACAACGTGCCCGAACGCCGGTTGAAGTTCAGATAATCCAGCCCGATGCCGAGCAGCAATTCGAGTCTGCCGCTTATCTCATGCAACACCTGCCGACCCGCATCAGCGCCGCGTCCGCTGGGTTTGAGCGTGCCGAGAAAGGCATGTAGTTCATCAAAATTCATCTGTCCAAATTCATAAACCGACTTGCCCGCAATGGTGAACAGCAATCGCGTAGCCCGTACGCGCGCTCCTTTACAGTCAGGGCAAGTGTGTTCGACCATCACCTTGTCGAGCCACGCCTCCATCCCCGAACTCGCTTCGCCGCGTTGGCGATAGCGGCGGTAGTGGCGTTCGATGCGGCGCGCGATGCCGTTGAATCCGACCTCTTTGCCTTCCCAGCCTTCGCGCTTGTCTTTGGCATCGGCTGGCAGTTGCAGCGGAATTTTTTGCTCAATGCCATTCAGGATCGCGGCGCGCGCTTTATCGCTTAGCTTTTCCCACGGCGTATCGAGCGAAAATTTCAGCAGTTGCGCGAGGCTATACATCACACGCCCATCCCAGTTGTCGGGCTTGTAATTGTAGGCTTCGCGCACAAAGCAGCCGCCGCGAATCGAACGCTGGGGGTCAGGAATCAGCAATTCGGGATGCGTCAGTTTATCAACGCCCAGGCCACCGCACGTCCGGCACGCGCTCTCAGGGTTATTGAACATGAAGTAGTCCGGCTGAATGTCGCCGTAAACGAAATGATGCGTGGCGCTGCACGTCGCGCGATAAAATTTGTCGGCTGCGGCCTTACTCGCGCCTCTCAAAACGTGAGCCTGCATCAGTCCATCGCCAACGAGCAGCGTCGCCGCGATGCCCGCCTTGATGGCTTTCTCGTGTTTGCGGTTGACGACGAAACGATCCACCACAGCGTCCATTTCTTTGATTGTTGATTCGTCCAACTCGATTTCTTGCGCGATGTCTACGGACTTGCCGTCCACGATCAACTGACGGCAGCCCTTCTTGCGAATCTCGGTGAAAACGTAATCCAACTCTTCGCCATAAACCTTAAACACCGGCGCGCGCAATTCGATCTCTGTGCCTGCGGGCAACGCGAGAATGGCTTCGAGAATTTGATTGGCCGAACGGCTCGGTGTCAGTTCGTTGGTGCGCGGGCAATGCGCTTCGGCAATGGTGGCGAACAGCAAATTCAGATAACTCGCAATGTCGGTCATCGTGCCGACGGTCGAGCGCGGATTGTTGGAGAGGGTTTTCTGTTCAATCGAAATGACGGGCGAGAGGCCGAAGACGAAATCTACGTCAGGCTTGGCGACCTGCGCGACGAAGCGTTTGGCGAAGCTCGACAGCGATTCCATATAACGCCGCTGCCCTTCGGCATAAATCGTATCGAACGCCAGCGAAGACTTGCCCGAACCGCTCAAGCCCGTGACGACGATCAAACGATCGCGCGGGATTTCGAGCGAGATGTTTTTGAGGTTGTGGACGCGCGCGCCTTGCACGGCGATGGTCGTGCGCGCGGTGCTGCGGGGTGCGGTGCTTTCTAGTGCCGGTCGTTTCTTAGTCATCGCCATTCCACATTTTCTGCGCCAATCAGGTTCGCCAGACGCGCTAACGCTTCGTCTAATTTTATCCGGCGTGCTTTGGTCGCTTTGATCGTTGGCTCCCAATACACCTTGCGCACTTCCAACGTATCCCGAGCGCGCTGAAACTTGGAATCAACGCGCCCAACCAGTTGCTCGCCTGCGAGCAGCGGCAACACGTAATAGCCGTGCTGCCGCTTCGGTTCCGGCGTGAAGGCTTCAAAGCGATAGTCGAAGTTGAACAGCCTTTCAGCGCGAGCGCGATCACGAATGATGGGATCAAACGGAGAGAGCAACCGCATCCGTTCAGGCGCGTCAGGCAGCTTGCGCAAGCGCGTCTGCCAATCGTTTAACGCAAAGCTCGCGCGCGGCTTTTCGCCGTAGGCTGATTCAACCATCACTGCCATCAACTCACCGGATTTCACCGCACGCTCGCACCACTGCCGCGCTTGCGCGAGCGAAACCGCGTGCCAGAAATCCGCCAACTCTTTCGGCGTAGCGATCACCAACCGTTCAAACGCCGTGCGGCAAGCCCACTCGATGTGTTTATCTTCCGTTGGTTCAGCAAGCGCGGCCACGTCAGGCAAGACACGTTCGGTCAGGTCATAAACCTTTTGAAACTTCTCGCGCCGCGTCACCAGCAGTTCGCCGGTGAACCAGAGATATTCGAGTGCGGCTTTCTGCGGCTTCCAGTCCCACCAGCCAGCAGCTTGTCCTTGGCGGTCGTGCTCGAAATCCTGCGAACGAAGCGGCCCTTCGCGCGCAATGCGTTCGCGTACGTGCGCCAAAGTCTTTTCGGGATGTTCGCCCATACGCGGCCCCCACCAGCGGTTGCGCAGCTTCGTTTCATAATGCGCAAAGCGCGGCTTCCAATGCGCAAACCACGCCGTAGGAATCGCCGACGCATCGTGTGTCCAATGCTCAAACAGGTGACGGTCGGTTTCAAGCAACCGCGCGAAATGCTCGTGGCGGTAATCATCCAAACGGCTGCCCAGCGTGAGGTGATGCGCGCGTTCGACGTAATTGATCGAATCCAATTGCACAAAGCCCATCTGTTCGATCAACCGAGCCAGCGTCTTAGGTGTAGCTTTGCGTGCCGGGTCGGCGAGCAAGCCTTGCGCGCCGAGAAATAAACGGCGCGCGGCGGCGGCGGGAATCAAGGGAGCGTTCATTGTTGCTTCAGCAGGTTTTACGAGGCGTTCAAGTCAGGCGCATAAATGTCTTGAATGCCAATATCCCGCAACCCAACCATTTTATGCAAGCCATTGCGTTGCCGGCGCATCTGCCCGATGCTCACCAAAGGCCAAGCAAAATGTTATGGGGTGCGGCTGCAACGCCGCGCTCCACAGGCTTCGCCTTCCCAAAATTCAACCAGAGGTTACGATGCAACGCTTACACCTAATCGAGATTGAAGATGAGGCTTGGTGCCCCGCCGTCATTCGTGATTGCGCCACCGATTACCTGCAACACGTCATCCACGTCGCCAACGCTTACGAACCCATCGCGCTGCGCCTCACCAATGCAGTCGCGCGCACCGGAGCGACGCGTATCGTTGACCTGTGTTCAGGCGGTGGCGGCCCTTGGCTGCGGCTTGAACAAACGCTTGCCGCGCGCTGCCCTGCAATAGAAATCCAACTCACGGATTTGCATCGCAACCTAACCGCCAGTCAGCGTCATGCTTCCGGCAGAATCAAAAGCTACGCTGAATCGGTCAACGCCTTGCGCGTCCCGCCGGAACTGACCGGCTTTCGCACGCTCTTCACCTCGTTTCATCATTTCAAACCGGACGAAGCGCGGGCGATTTTGCGCGACGCCGTC